>JAEXTB010000090.1 GCA_023453725.1 Bacillota bacterium
CCAGTATGGTGTCCGTCGTACCCGGTATTTGCAGCAATGCATAATCGCCCTGAAGCTTCAACAGGCGGTAAACAATTGGATTCATCATAATAGGAAAGATCCGCCCGACTTTTTTCATCAGTATATCGCATGAACGCATGCAAGGCAATGCACCGAAAAATAGATCAGGACGCAAGAATTAGCACTCGCAACACTAGAGTGCTAAAGTTTCCTTTTGCACAAAGATTCCGCCAAACTTCTGCAACAATGGGGCGTTATGATATACCCATAAAAGAGGCGGCGGGCAAGCGAACGGCAAGACCGCCGCAAAATACCAAGATAAAACTTGAAGGAGGTTTTTATGATGCGTGGTTTGATGCCTTATCGCAGGAACGATGTGCGCAGTATCGCGAACTATTTTGATGACTTTGAAAAAGCCTTCTTTGGCGGATTGCCGAGCTTTGGATGGGGTACCTTCCGTACCGATATCGTAGACAAAGGCGACAAATTCCTCCTGAAGGCGGATCTTCCCGGCGTAACCAAGGAAGATATTCATTTGGACCTCGACGGCAATGAACTTGTCGTCAGAGTAAAGCACGCGGAAGACAAAGAGGAAAAAAGCGAGAACTTCGTGCGGCGCGAGCGGGTGTATGGATCCTATTGCAGAAGCTTTGATGTGACCGGAATAGACACCGACAAAATCACCGCTTCCTACAAGGACGGTGTATTGGAGCTCTCCCTTCCCAAGCTGGCGGAAAAGACTGCCGCGGGACGGAAGATTGATATAAATTGATGTTTCCTCTCTGATTGGGCGGCAGCGGACCCGTATGGGTCCGCTGTTGCGTATAAAAGTTAGAGATTACGGTAGGACTCCGCCCCAAACCCCGCTTAGGGCTGTAATAGCCCTAAGAACCCATTTTACAAATTGAGACTGATTACGTTTGGGGTACGGGCGGGGGTTGCATGCATTGACATGGTATACCCGCGCATATAAGATGAAACTAGGCTTTGGCGCTGAAAAAGATAAGAAAGGGCGGTGCGTATGCCGGGTGTGAAAAAGAGCCTGGGCGCTCTGTTTCCCGTATGGAACGAAATGAGTCCGCAGGACCGGGCGATTTTGGAGCGCGCCGCAACAGAGCGCGTGGTGCCGCAGGGCACCATACTCCAAAACGGCTCCGTGGATTGTGTGGGCCTGTTCTTGGTGCAGTCAGGGCAGCTGCGCGCCTACATCCTTTCGGACGAGGGCAAGGAGGTCACGCTCTACCGGCTGTTTGAGCGGGACATGTGCCTGTTTTCTGCGTCGTGCCTGTTAAGCGGCATCCAGTTCGATATCTGGGTGGAGGCGGAACGAGAAACGCGGCTGTGGGTGCTGCCTGTCAACAGTTATCAGGAGCTGATGAAATCCTCGCTGCCTGTCGCCAATTATACCAACGAGCTTTTGGCCTCCCGGTTTTCGGATATTATGTGGCTGCTCGATGCCGTGCTCTTTAAGAGCATTGATGCGCGGCTTGCCGCGTTTTTAGTGGAGGAAAGCGGCATTGAAGGCGGGGATACGCTTTCCATTACACACGAGCGCATTGCCCACCACTTGGGTACGGCGCGCGAGGTCGTCACAAGAATGCTCAAATATTTTCAGGAGGAAGGCATCGTCAAGCTTTCCCGCGGCGGCATCGCGCTTACGGACCGAAGAAAGCTCACAGCTTTGTTGAAATAAACCCATCGGTTTGTAACATTGTCACGGTAGAACCGCTCCGTTGCGTTTATTATTAAGACAACAGAAATTTCAAAACGGAGGACGGAACGATGTCTAGCCTTAACGTTACAAAGAACAACTTCAAATCCGAGGTATTGGATTCGACCACACCTGTTTTGGTGGACTTTTGGGCTTCCTGGTGCGGACCCTGCCGTATGCTTACCCCGGTCGTGGATCAGATTGCGCAGGAAAAAGCAGGCGCTGTAAAGATTGCAAAAATCAATGTGGACGAAGAGCCGCAGCTTGCCGCACAGTTCGGCGTAATGAGCATTCCGACATTGGTCTTGTTCCGGGATGGGCAGCCCGTCTCCAAATCCGTCGGTGTGAGACCCAAGCAAGCGATATTGGGTATGCTCGAAGCATAAATTTATTTGGAATACATTCGGATGCGCCCCCTAGGAGCAGCCGATCAGTTCTACAGATAGCCCCCGCGCAAAAAGCCGCCTTTTTGGCGGCTTTTGTGTATGAAAAATGTGTTTTGAGGGGTTTTGCGCAGAGATTGTGCGGCATCCCTGTACTCGCTTCTTACGGGGCTGTTTTCGCCAGCGCGTCATTTGCGATCACCTGTGCGAGGCCATCAAGCCAGTTGCCGTCAAACAGCTCAATCATGCCGGTGTCGCAGGCGGCAGCCAGCTTGGGATCAATGGGCAGGCGCGCGGTGTGGGGAATGTGATGCTTTTGGGAGAGCTCATCAATGCGGCTTTCGCCGAATACGGAAATCTCGCGTCCGCAATCCGGACAGCGCACATACCCCATGTTTTCGACCAATCCCAATACAGGCACGTTCATCATGCGCGCCATGTTTACGGCCTTCTCCACAATCATGCCGACAAGCTGCTGCGGGGAGGTGACAATCACAATACCGTCTACGGGGATAGACTGGAATACGGTGAGGGGAACGTCGCCGGTTCCCGGCGGCATATCAATGAACATGATATCCACATCCCCCCAGATAACGTCCGTCCAGAACTGCTTGACTGTGCCTGCGATAATAGGCCCGCGCCAGACGACAGGGTCTGTCTCGTTGGGCAGCAGCAGGTTGACGGACATGGCGCGTATACCGGTCTTGGTGATGGCGGGGTAGATGCCTTCCTCGCTGGCCGAGGCTTTTTCGTGCAGGCCAAATGTCTGGGGGATGGAAGGGCCGGTGATATCCGCGTCGAGTATTGCGGTTTTTAACCCCGCACGCTGTGTGAGGACGGAAAGCATGGAGGTCACAAGGGATTTTCCAACGCCGCCTTTCCCGCTCACGACGCCAATGATGTGGCGGATATGGCTCAGTTCGTGGGGGTTTTCCCGAAAATCGGAAAAGGATTTTTTGCGGTCGCCGCAGTCCTTGCTGCAACCGGAACAATCCTGTGTACAGGTGCTGCTCATATAGGAAGCCTCCTTCTTTGTATGCGGCCGGATGTTCATCTTATTTTATGCCGGCAAAGCCGCGGCGCGCATTCAAACCCACTTTAACATGTTTTTTCGCCATGTCAACATTCCGGGTCGAAAGCACAGCGCCTGCGTGTAGTAAGCAATATCGCAGAACATTTTTGCATTGCGCATCGCATCCCCAACAGGTAAACTTTGTATGGAAGGGATTTCATAAATTGCAGGAGGAACGATATGAAAGCGGACGGAAAGATTCTGGTCACAGGCGGCGCGGGGTATATCGGCAGCCATACGGCAGTCACGCTGCTGCAGGCGGGCTATGATATTGTGATATTGGATGATTATCACAACGCGAAGCCGGAGGCACTTGAACGGATCCGCCTGCTGGGCGGCCGTGAATTCGCTTTTTATGAGGCGGATATCAAGGATGCTTCGGCCATGAATAAACTGTTCAGTCAGGAGAAGATTGCGGCGGTGATCCATTTCGCAGGCTGGAAAGCGGTTGGCGAGTCGGTGCGAAAACCCCTTGAATATTACGAGAACAATGTCGCCGGGACTCTAGTGCTTTTGCGGGCCATGCAGCATGCCGGGTGCAAAAAGCTGGTGTTCTCCTCCTCGGCAACCGTATACGGCATGACCAATCCCGTGCCGTACCGGGAGGGCTATCCCACTTCCGCCATCAACCCGTATGGCAGCACCAAGGTGATGGTCGAACGCATTCTGGAGGATATTTGTGCTTCGGATGCTGAGTGGAGCGTTGCAACTCTCAGGTATTTTAACCCCATCGGCGCGCATGAAAGCGGCCTTTTGGGCGAAGACCCCAACGATACCCCCAATAACCTGTTCCCGTATATCATGCAGGTGGCTGCGGGCATACTGCCAAAGCTTTCGATATTTGGCGACGATTACGATACGCCCGACGGAACGGGCGTAAGGGACTATATCCATGTGATGGACCTTGCACAAGGCCATAATGAAGCGCTCAAGTATGTGCTTTCCTCCGCAGGTATCGAGGCGGTGAACCTCGGCACCGGTAGCGGCACCAGTGTATTGGAGCTGCTTCACGCGTTCGAGCGGGCAAGCGGCAAAAAAATACCGTATGAAATCGTCGGAAGACGGCCGGGCGATGTCGCCTCCTGCTATGCGGATACAAAAAAAGCGGAAGAACTCTACCGGTGGAAGGCCAAGCGGGATATCAAAAGCATGTGTGAGGACGGCTGGCGCTACGCAAAGCGGCGCTACGGCATGGAAGAATAGGCGCATTTGCCGCTGATTGGCTTTTTGTGCCTGAGGATGGCAGGCTGCACCTTTCCTGTTTCAAGCGCGTTGTTTTGCATGATACAATTCATAGGAAAACACAAAGGGGGCAAAGAGTATGCTCATCAAAAACGCACGGGTGTTCCTGCCTGACGGGACGGTAAAAAAAACCGATGTCCGCTTTGAAGCGCGGGTCATAGAAACCGGCGCGCTCTCAGGTGAAGGGATTGACGCTGAGGGCCTCACACTCATTCCCGGCCTTGTGGATCTGCATACCCACGGCGCAATGGGGGAGGATGTCTCGGACGGCGATGAAAAGGCGCTCAAGCAAATGGCGGCGTTTTGCGCAAACAATGGCATAACCTCATTTTTACCTACCACCATGACGCTTGACGAACAGACGCTCACGCGCGCCATGCATACCATACGGGATTACAGGAACGAAAATGGTGCAAGGGTAGTTGGCGTGCGTCTGGAAGGCCCTTTTTTAAGCGCCAAAAGAAAGGGTGCGCAGGCCGCGGAGTTTTTGCATACGCCGGACGTGGCGTTTTTGAAGCGCCTGCAGCAGGCTTCCGGGTCATTGGTGCGCATTGTGGATATCGCACCCGAACTTCCGGGCGCAATGGAATTTATCAAAGAAGCATCCACGCTCTGCCGCGTATCGCTTGCGCACAGCGCTGCGGATTATGATAGTGCGGTGGAAGCGTTCCACAGCGGCGCTACCCAGGTGACGCACCTGTTCAACGCCATGGAGCCGTTCTTGCACCGTGCCCCGGGCATTGTGGGTGCCGCCGCGGATGAAAACGCGTATGTGGAAATCATTGTGGATGGCATACATCTGCATCCGGCTATGGTGCGCGCGGTGTTTAAGCTGTTTGAACGCATCTGCCTCATCAGTGACTCTATGCGCGGCGCGGGTCTACCTGATGGTGAATATTCCTTGGGCGGTCAAAGCGTGCATGTGCATGACGGCAAGTGTACGCTAGAAGACGGTACTATAGCGGGCTCGGGCATCCACCTGATGACAGGGCTCCGGCGCTCTGTGGAGTTCGGCATTCCGCTGGAGAAGGCGGTTGCCGCAGCGACGATACTGCCCGCAAAAGCCATCGGCATGGAAAAAGAAATCGGCGTTATCGCTCCCGGCGCGCATGCGGATTTTGTGCTGCTGGACGGTGGACTCGACATCCGGGGCGTCTATATCGGCGGAAAGCTGTGGAACGCCGCAGAAAATTAACGGGTTTATGCATAAGTTGCCCATCCCTCCACGCATGCTGATGCGGGAGGGATTTTTTAATGCCGTTGCTGTATCCTATGCTGTTTCTGTTTGGAGGGGCAGTTTACCTGATGCTTGAGCTTCTGTGGCGAAAGCGCACCCACTGGAGTATGGGGATTATCGGGGGTGTCGCTTTCCTGCTGCTGTTTCTGGTGTTCACCCGGATTGGGAACGAGCGCCTGCTTCTAAAGGGCGTTGTCGGTGCCGCCATTATCACATCCCTGGAGTTTTTGGGCGGTGCGGTTGTGAACCTAAGGCTGAAATGGAATGTGTGGGATTATTCTATGCTGCCGCTCAACCTCTACGGGCAGGTATGCATTCTTTTTAGCGGCCTTTGGTTCCTGCTGAGCATGCTTGTTGCGCTCATTGTACAGGCCATTGCGCAGTTTTCCGGATACTCCGGCTTGTAAACATTTTGTAATTGCCGCACAAATACCCGCTTTTTGGTATACTCAATAGGGGCTGTACATACATCAGTCCGGAGAGGCGGGAATACAGGGATGTTGCTGCGCGTACTTCTTTTTGTGCTTGGCGCGTTCGGGATGATCGATACCATATTTGTCAGTTTCATCAGCACCATGAATCTTGGCGTGGCTTTGCCCGGTTTATTGGGTTTGCCGCTGTTTGCGCTTGGTATATTCCTGCCCCAGCTGCAAAGCGCGGGGAAGGCGGGGCATGCCGTACTCGTCATAGCGGCTTGTGGATACCTGCTGTTCGGGCTGTTGTTTGCAATCACATGGATTGTCATCAACCGGGAAGCGAACAAGGATGCGGCACCCGGGGCTGACGCCGTCATTGTGCTGGGCGCGGGGCTTCGGGGGGATAAGCCGATGCTGGTGCTGCGCCTGAGGATGGATACCGCTATTGCATATTTAAAGGAAAATCCGAATACCGTCGCAATCCTATCGGGCGGCAAAGGCGACAATGAACACATCAGCGAGGCCGAGGCCATGGCACGCTATTTTGAAGAAAAAGGCATTTCCGCCTCCCGGTACATCAAGGAAGACGCTTCCACCAATACGAGCGAGAATTTTTCATACTCCTATCGCATCGTCAAAGAGCGCTTTGGCGTAGACGCGAAGCTTGCATTTGTTACAACAAACTTTCATATATTCCGGGCAGGGCGTGTTGCAGCGCGGCAAGGCATCCTGGCGGAGGGCATTGCAGCGCCGGACGTCTGGTATATTGCCCTCAACAACCATCTGCGCGAATGTGTTGCCATCTGGAGCTATGCGCTGACCGGAAAGCTGTAAGAGCGTGCTTAAAATGTGGGTTCTTAGGGTCGTTACGACCCTAAGCGGAGGGCTGGAGGCGGAGCCTCCAATTAAAATAAAATGTAATGTCAGAACGCGATTCTATTAAGCATAGTAAATAAATCAATAGAAAGCTGGATAAATTACTGCACAATATTCATTCTGTTTTGTCCATCCATCTCATATATATCTAGTGTTTTAGTCTGATGTCATGAGAAGGAGGCCCCGGTATGGATAGAATGGAGCTGTATCAGGATATTGCCAAGCGCACCCAGGGCGATATTTACATTGGCGTGGTCGGCCCCGTGCGCACGGGGAAATCGACATTTATCAAGCGCTTTATGGATCATTTGATTTTGCCCGGCATTGAGAACGAGCACGTGCGCGCGCGTGTGGTGGACGAAATGCCGCAAAGCGGCACGGGGAAAACCATCATGACCACCCAGCCCAAGTTTGTACCCAACGAGGCCGTGCGCCTGGAGCTGGGAGATAACGCGCACTGCAATGTGCGCATGGTGGACTGCGTGGGGTATTGGGTGCCGGGGGCGATCGGCCATATGGAGGCTGATACACCCCGGATGGTCCGAACCCCGTGGTTCGACTATGAGATCCCGTTTGAGGAAGCCGCCGAAATCGGCACGCGCAAGGTCATTACGGATCACTCCACAATCGGCATTGTCATGACGACCGACGGGAGCATTACTGACCTCCCGCGGGAGAGTTATGTGGAGGCTGAGCAGCGCGTGGTGGACGAATTGAAGGCCACCGGGAAACCGTTTGTCATCGTCATCAACAGCGTTGATCCGGAGGGCGCGCGCTGCCAGACGCTACGTGATGAACTGATGGATCGCTACGGTGTGAGTGTAGTGACGCTTGACGCGCTGCATATGTCGGGTGCCTCCGCAAGTGATCTATTGGAGCAGGTGCTCATGGAGTTCCCGCTCGCGCAGATCTTTATCCGGCTTCCCGGCTACATGATGGAGCTGGGGCAGGATCATACCGTGATGCAGCGGGTCATTGGACCCATCCGGGAGCAGATGCCGCATCTGTCCCGCATGAAGGACCATAAGAGCATGTGCGCGGCATTGACTGGCCTGGAGCGCTTTAATCCCTGCTCGGTGGAAACGGTCGATATGGGTACGGGCTGCGCTACATTAAACCTCGTACCCGAAGAAGGCATGTTCTACGATATCCTGAGCCAGGAATGCGGCTGCAGCATTGCGGATGATTATGAGCTGATGAGCACGCTTAAAAGCTTTGCCGTTGCAAAGAAGGCGTACGACCGCATCGCCGGGGCAATGGAAAGCGCGCAGACGCTGGGCTATGGCATGGTGCCGCCCTCCATTGATGAAATGGAGCTTGACGAACCGGAAATCATCCAGCAGGGCAGCAAGTTTGGCGTACGGCTCAGGGCAAGGTCTTCCGGGCTGCAGATATTCCGCGTGGATATGCAGACGGAGGTAAACCCCATTGTAGGCAGCGCCGAGCAGTCTGAAGCGCTGATGGATTACCTGATGGAGCGGTTTGAAAAAGACCCCGCCGCCATTTGGCAGACCAACATATTCGGCAAAAATCTCTACGACCTTGTGCGGGATAGTATGGCGGGCAAAGCGGGGAAAATGCCCGAGGCCGTACAGCAGAAGCTGCAAAAAACGTTGCAGCGTATTGCAAACGACGGATGCAACGGCTTGATCTGCATCCTGCTGTAAAGAAAATCCTATACATTTTCACAAAGCCGCACTGCATGCCGCCGTGCGGCTTCTTTGTATAAGCATACGTTAGATAATTTGAAAATTCTAACTTCTGGGCAGATTCGGCATGCGCGAAAAATGCAATTTTAGTATGCATACATTGCGCGATAAAACTTGTGTGTGTATAATGAAATAGGGTTACGGTTGCACCCTATCCAGGTTGCGTCCCAAGAATAATGATACACATATTATTTTAGGAGGAGCTTTTTATGAAGAAAAGCCTGGTTGCTCTTGTTGTTGCGCTGCTGTGCGTGGCAATGACACTAAGCGCGTGCGCGCCTGCATCGTCGAGTGGGGAAAAGGTCATTAAAATCGGCGTGTTCGAACCGCAGACCGGTGAAAACGGCGGCGGCGGGTTCCAGGAAGTGCTGGGCATGCGCTATGCAAATCAAGTTTATCCCACTGTCGACATCAATGGAGAAACCTACAAAATCGTGCTTGTCGAAGCGGATAACAAGTCCGACAAGACTGAGGCTGTTTCCGCTGCGCAGAAGCTCATCAGCGAAGGCTGCAAGGTCATCCTCGGCTCCTACGGCTCCGGCGTATCCATCGCCGCGGGTGAAATCTTCAAGGATGCGAAAGTTCCCGCCATCGGCGCTTCCTGCACCAACCCGCAGGTGACACTGGGCAATGACTATTACTTCCGCGTCTGCTTCCTGGATCCTTTCCAGGGCACCGTCATGGCGAACTATGCCATCCAGGAAGGCGCTAAGACCGCGGCTGTCATCACCCAGCTAGGCGACGACTACTCCTCCGGCCTTGGCAACTTCTATAAGGATGCTTTTGTGAAGCTTGGCGGCACAATCGCTTCTGAAGAACAGTTCCAGACCAATCAGAACGATTTTAAGGCCATTTTAACCAACATCAAGGCTGTGAACCCGGATGTGATATTCGCGCCTTCCTCCATCGCAACCGCGCCCTTGATCATCAAGCAGGCACGCGAGCTTGGCATTACCGCGCCCATCATGGCGGGCGATACATGGGAGAACTCCTCCATCATTGAAAACGCGGGCGCAGACGCCGAAGGTGTTGTGCTCTCCACGTTCTTTGACGATGCCGACCCCGCGACGGCTGAAGCTGAAAAGTTCATCACCGGCTTCAAGAAGTACCTCGTGGAAAACAAGCAGTCCGAAATCATCCCCGCCGTTTCAGCGCTTGGCTATGACGCGTACCTGACTGCCATCGCCGCCATCAAGGCTGCAAACTCCACCGATTCCGTCGCCATCCGCGACGCGCTTGTCGGCGTTTCCATCGAGGGCGTGACCGGCGCCATCTCTTTTGATGAAAACGGCGATGCCAAGAAGGACATGGCCTTCATC
>JAEXTB010000097.1 GCA_023453725.1 Bacillota bacterium
GGATAAGGTGGAGGACTACGCGGTCCAATTTGGCGTGCCCTTCTACAAGGGAGAAAAGCCTTGGAATGTTGCGGCAGACGTCATCATGCCCTGCGCCACGCAGAACGAGGTGCATCTTGCGGATGCCGAGCATATTGTCAAAAACGGTGTGAAGTATTACATTGAAGTGTCCAATATGCCCACCACCAATGAAGCGCTTGGCTTCCTGATGAGGCAGCCCGGCATGATCGTGGCGCCCAGCAAGGCGGTCAATGCGGGTGGCGTCGCGACCTCTGCGCTTGAAATGAGCCAGAACTCCATGCGCTTGAGCTGGAGTGAGGAAGAAGTCGATGAAAGGCTCAAATCCATCATGAAGAGCATACATGACAGCTCCATGAAAGCTTCAGAGGAATACGGGCTTGGGTATAACCTTGTTGCAGGAGCAAACATTGCTGGCTTCAAAAAAGTAGCGGAAGCAATGGTTGCACAGGGCATGGTATAAATCATGAAAAGAGAAAGGGCCGGCGCGAAAGCGCCTGCCTTTTTGTATATGGGCAACAACGGAATGATATCCGTGTGTAGTTTTTCTATAGTGTACATGGTATGATACTTATACTTTTATTTGGCTAGTTTACGGAAATTTGTTATTCGTTCGCGTGAAAATTGAGCTGATTGCAAAGAGGAAGCAGCGCCAAACCGCTTTGGGAGGTGTGGGCAATGGATATCCGAATTCATAACATCGGAGGCTATATTGTAAAAAACTATCTGCTGCAAACCCCAGCCGGCTGGATTGCGGTTGATACGGGCTACCCCGGCGGTGAAAAGGCGTTCCTGCAGCGGTTTCAAAAGCTTGCAAGGCTTGAGGAATTGACATACATATTCCTTACGCACGCCCATGACGATCATGCGGGATTTCTCAACGCGCTGCTGCAGCAAACGTCTGCAAAGGTAATCCTGCATCCAGCGGGTCTTCCGGCGCTTGAATCTGGAAAGAGCAACGATCCGCCGGGCGCGGGGTATTCCTCACGCGCGGCGGCTTTGTTTGGTATATTCAAAAAAGATTTTACGTTTCCGCCTGTCCGGTCGGGGGAGCGCGCGGTGTTTGTTTCAGGCGCAGAGGATCAGGTGTTTCAGGCACTGGGGCTGCCCATCCGCATTTTGTTCCTGCCCGGCCACACAAAGGACTCGATTGGCCTGCTGCTGGAGGAGACAGGGGAACTGCTTTGCGGGGATGCGGCCATGAACGCTCTCATCAGCCCAAAGCGCCATACCATATGGATAGAGGACGCCGAAGAATTCGGACGCTCGTGGGATAAGATATTATCCTGTTGTCCAACAAGAATATACCCATCTCACGGAACGCCGTTTTCCCCGCGTGATTTAAAGAAATACCGTTACTATATGGATGGGCGGTCGCTGACCCGCCCCAAATAGCACAGCATTGGGAAGATGTCATGGCATGCAGGATAGTACGGTGAGTCACGATCGGCGCGGATTGGCTCACCGGCACCGTATACTTTTGGAGCAGGCTGTTCTATCGCCACCGACAAAGGAAATGGAAGAAATTATTATCAGGGAAATAGCGGTTCATTCCCACTTCAGGCTGCGTTCCTTGCACAATGAAACAAAGCGCTCTAAAGCAGGGTTGAGCCATTTATTTTTGTGGTAGGCAATCTGCGTAAAGAGCCGGACGTCAGAAGCGTATGGCTTGATACGCAACAAACCCTGCTCCGCTTCCTCCTCTACGGCATACCGGGGGAGATATGAAAACCCAAGGCCGTTGCGTATGAATTTTTTGATTGCTTCCACGCTTTGACACTCCAGCACATTGTATGGATAGTATTTGTTGCTTTTGAGGTACGCATCGAATGCCTGTCTGTATGTACATTCCTTTTCCGTGTAGAGCGCCATATACGTTTGGTCGGGCAGAAAGTCCTCTCCTTCATAGGAGGCGGGTGCGACCAGACAGAGCAACTCTTCCTTTAAGATTACGGTTTGCAGGTTATTGTAGGTATAATCGGGCTGCAACAGAAAGCTGATGTCCAAATCTCCCGCACAGAGCTGCACTCGCAAATGGTCGCAATGAGCATTGATGATGGTCACCTGCACATGGGGATAGCGCGTCTTATATTCCTTAATGATAGGGAACAGGCGGTACATCATGAGCGATTCCGGTGCACCGATTCGGATGCTGCCCTGTGGCTCCGTTTCTGCATCGTCCATGGACTGCAATTGCTCATACAGCGCAAGCAGCACATCCGTGCGCTCCAACAGCCGCTGGCCAAACGTCGTGAGCCGAATGCCTTTCCCAAGCCGCTCAAATACGGGCTTCCCATAAAAGGTTTCTATGGATTGTATTTGGGTCGTCAGCGTAGATTGGGCATAGTCCAACTCCTGTGCCGCTTTTGTAAAGCTGCCCAGTTCCGCAACTTTCTTGAATGCTTTCAGATTTCGTAATTCCATTCCATCACCCCTTCGCTTTCAGGTATACTATCATCAAAATTTTTAATAATCAATATAGAAACTTTCAATTTTACAAATACAATCACATCCTCTATTCTAGTAATCTGGAAGGGGATGTTTGTTATTGAATAAGAAACTCAACACATGGACGGTCAGCGGCTTGATGATTGGACCTATCTTAGGCTCCGGCATTGTATTTTTGCCGCCGCTTGCGTATGAAGCGCTCGGCGATCATGCCATTTGGGCCTGGGCTATCATGATGGCGCTTGGCGGCCTGTTCGCCTATGTATTTGCAAAAATGACAGTAGTTACAAAAAGCAACGAAGGCATGAGCCTCATGGTGGGGCAGATGCTGGGGGGACGTTTTCGGGAACTATCCTCCAATTATTTAACGGCTGCAGTCTGTTTTGGCCCTGTAGCGGTGGCAAAGACGGCTGCAGGTTTTTTGAAAACGATGTTGCCTGCGGGCATGAGTGAGGCGGTGCTTACTGTATTCGTTCTTTTGGTTTGCTATGGCCTTGTGGCTTCCGGTGTGACAACAATGGGAAGGCTGATTCTGCTGCTTTCCACTGCGACAACGCTGCTTCTGATTGGGGGCAGTATATGCACGCTCTTTGCGTCGCCTGCGCTTGCAATCCCTTCCGGCTTACCGAAACCGGAAGCGCTTGGCAGTACCTTGCTGCTGATTTTCTGGGCTATTATTGGGTGGGAAATTCTAGGAAATTATATTGAAGATGTAGACAATCCAGAACGCACCATACTGCGCGCTATGAAAATCAGCCTGACGGCAATTATCGTCGTGTATATGATCACGACATTTGCGCTGCAGACCTATTACCATACAAATGCAAGCGAGGTACGCATAGAGGCGCTTTTATTCCCGGTAATGGGCGGGTACTCGAACTTGGTATTCTCTATATTGGCCGCAAGCTTATGTATTTGCACCGTAGTTACTGTTCTAGGCGCAGTGACACGGCAAGTCCGCGCCAGAAGTGAAGCCGGTTTGTTACCGGCCGTATTGAAGAAAAAACATGCGCCGCTCCTGTCCTACATTGGGGTGCATGCGGTTGTGATGGGAGCATCGCTTTTTGGCGTATTGAATGTAGAAAGCATGGTGGGGATTGCAAACACATTTTTTATCGGCAATGCGCTTCTCGGGCTCACTGCGGGATTTTTGCATTTTAAAAACAAGGCATTGAAAGTGAGCGTTGCGGTACTGATCCTGATGCTTGCACTTTTGCTTCTGTTCAGCAGGCCGCTGGCCCTGCTTGCGCTGGCGGGCGTCACGGCAATCACGCTGTGGAAAAAGCGTTCTATCTCGGTCTGTGCGGAGACCATAGAACACGCAGAATAAATCCGACGGATATAACAAACCGCCCTGTGCAAATAATCACAGGGCGGTTTTTGTTCAGGCTGCTAATAACACGAGAGTATACATGAACTGATCGACATTGGCCTTCGTGACGAGGACGAAGGGGATGATCATGTCGTCACGATCGAGGGTCTTGGTCTTTGCGCATTCGAGCGCTACATCCAGAGAACCGGCGCCCTGGCCTGCGGCATCCTGGAACACGGTTGCGTCGAGCCTGCCGGCCTTTACAGCATCAAGCGCGTCGGTGATCGCATCGATACCGATCACTATAACCTGGTCCTTGCGGCCTGCGGCTTCAACGGCTTCGAGGGCGCCCATTGCCATGTCGTCGTTCTGGCAGATGATCGCATCGAGATCCTGATAGGTGGTCAGCCAGTTTTCAGCAAGCGCCAACGCTTCTTCACGTTTCCAGTTCGCGGTCTGCTCCTGGAGGACCTCGATCTTGCTGCCTTCAAACAGGTTCTTTGTGATGCCTTCCTTGCGGTAGATTTGCGGGGAAACGCCGATGGGCCCCATCATGTAGCAAACCTTGGCATCTTCGGGAAGCACGGTCTTGAGGAAGTCCGCCTGGATTTTACCGGCGTCTACGTCATCGGAACCGACATAGCAGGTGGCTTTGTCAGCGTTGTTGGTGAGCGTGTTGCACTCGATTACGGGGATACCGGCTTCAATCGCCATATCCACGATGGGCGCGCTGCCTTCTACGTCAACGGCGTTGAGTATGATCGCATCAACCTTCTGCGTGATCATGGCCTCAGCCTGTTCCAGCTGGGTGTTGATGTCGCCTTCGGCATCCTGCATCAACAGCGTCACTTCGGAGCCGAGCTCCGCGGCGCGGCCTGTGATGGCGTCCGAGATGTTCTGAACGAACGTGTCCGCGTTCTGCTTCATCAGAGCGGCGATCACATAGGTGTCTTTCGCGGGTGCTTCGGTAGCGGGGGCTTCAGTAGCCTCAGCGGCGGGCGCTTCGGTTGCGGCGGGAGCTTCCGCGGGTGTGGGCTCGGCTGCCGGTGCGCAGCCAGCAAACAGGGAAACGACCATGAGCGTACAGAGCAACAGGCTCAACCAGGATTTCTTCATCATTCATTCCTCCTTAATTTAAGTGCTTATTACAACTGATACCATGGCCTACTTTTTCTTTGCGCGCATGTCCAGCAACACCGCTACCAGTATGATGACACCTTTTACAATCTGCTGGTAGAAGGAGGACACGTTAAGCAATGTCAAAGAGTTGCTCAGGATACCAATGATAATAAATCCCATGATGGTTCCATTGAGTGTACCGACGCCGCCTGTCATGCTTGTGCCGCCGATAGCGACCGCGGCGATTGCATCAAGCTCATAGCCTTCACCGGCGGTGGGTTGGCCGGAACTGATGCGTGCCGAGAGGATGACCGCGACAATGCCCGATAACAGGCCGGAAATGATGTAGGCTGCGGCTTCCACCCGCTTGGTGCGTACGCCGGAAAGCTTTGTGGCGTTCCGGTTGCCGCCGAACGCGTAGATGTGGCGGCCGAACGTGGTGAACGTGAGAATGATAAATGCCAGCAGGCAGACAAAGAACAAAATCCAGATCGGAATGGGGATGCCAAGGAAGCTGCCTTTGCCGATGGCCAGATACTCGGGATTGGAAATGGCAAACGGTTTGCCGTCCGAATAAACCAGCGCAAATCCGCGGCCTATTGTCTGGCCTGCCAGTGTCGCGATAAAAGGCGGCAGGCCGCAGTAGGAGATCATAATGCCGTTAAACAGACCAAATGCGACTGCAACAAGCACGCTCACGGTCACCGCAACAAATGCGCTTTGCCCCTGTAATAGCAGGCTTCCTGCGATGACGCCGCTCACTGCAATGAGCGAGCCCACGGAAAGGTCAATACCCCCGGTGAGTATGACAAACGTCATGCCCACGGCAAGTATGCCGTTGAGGGACACCTGCCTCAAAATGTTGATGATATTGCCGGACGTCAGGAAGACCGGCGAGACGAAGGTCATGATGATAATCATCAACACGATGACAATCAATAACCCGAATTTCCGGAACAGATCGCTTGCCAATCTGTTTTGGACACCTTTTTTCGCCATGATTACATTCCTCCTAGCGCCAATTTCAAAATTTCTTCCTGCGATATGTTGGCCCGCTCCGTGAATTCGCCCTTGATGGCGCCGTTGGACATCACAATGATGCGGTCGCTCATGCCGATCAGCTCCGGCATCTCCGAAGAAATCATAAGAATGGCAATTCCCTCTTTGGCAAGCTCCACCATCATCTTGTAAATACCGGCTTTCGCGCCTACGTCAATGCCGCGGGTGGGCTCATCGAATATGAGCACTTTGGGCTTTGAAAGCAGGCATTTTGCAAGAACAACCTTCTGCTGGTTGCCGCCGGAAAGGTTTTCCGCAATGTCAGAAAGCCCGTTCATTTTGACTGTAACCTGGTTGGCAATCTCGCTGCATGCCTTGCGTTCCTTTGCCCGGTTGATAAACCCAAGACGGGAATACTGTTCCGTATTCTGCAGGGAGATGTTTTCCTTAATGTTGCGGCAAAGAACCAGGCCCAGAGATTTCCGGTCTTCTGAAGCAAAGGCGATGTGGTGATTTTTTGCGTCGCGCGGATGACGGATTGTAATCTTCTGCCCTTCCAGATAAAGCTCGCCGGAGTCAAGCCGGTCATATCCAACCAGAGCCTGCATGACTTCGCTGCGACCTGCACCCACCAAACCGGCAAACCCGAGGATTTCACCAGCGCGCACCGAGAAGGAAATGTCCTCGAATACGCCCTCCTTTGTCAAACCCCTTGCTTCAAGAACAACTTCGCCCTTTGTGGCGCTGTTGAGAGGATACCCGCCGCTCAATTCGCGCCCGACCATCATGCTGATGATCTTGTTGCGGTCTACTTCCGCACGGGGGATGCAGCCCACCATTTTTCCGTCACGCAGCACTGAGATATGATCCGCCAACGCAATGACTTCATCCATACGGTGGGAAATGTAAATAATACCGACGCCTTGTTCCTTTAAGAGGCCGATGATCCGGAAAAGCTCTTCCGCTTCGTTGGTGGAAAGTGAGGACGTCGGCTCGTCCATAATGATCACTTTCGCGTTGTAGGACACCGCCTTTATGATCTCCATCATCTGAATCTGAGCAATGTTAAGCTCCTTCATCTTCATGGAGGGCGTAATCTTGGTATCCATATGGTACTTTTTGAGCAGTTCGAGCGTATTGTTGCGCAGCACCTTCCGGTCAATAAACGGGGTGCCTTTGATGCGCGTTTCGCGTCCGACAAATATGTTTTCCGCAACGCTCATTTCCATGATGGGGTTGAGCTCCTGGTGGATCATGGAGATGCCCATATTCAGGGCATCTCTTGCGTCCTTGATGATGACGGGCTTGCCTTCGAGCAGAATTTCTCCTGCGTCGCTCTGGTAAATGCCCATGATAATTTTCATCAGGGTGGATTTACCCGCACCGTTCTCGCCCATCAATGCGTGCAGTTCTCCGGCCTGTAGATGAAAATCCACATCCTCCAATACGGGAACACCGAAAAACGCCTTATGGATGCCTTTTGTTTGCAGCAGGTAGGCCCGTTGTTCCATGCAATCTTCCACGCAATCGCCTCCTTTGCTGTTTGCTGCACAAGAAGTTTAGCCGATGACCAAGTCGGGGTTTTCGGAGAAGTGCTTCAAAATCACAAGTTCGTCTTCGGTGGACGTGTTGACGATTTTGATACCTTCGCGCGCCGCCTGATCGGTGACAAAGAACTCGTCGTTTGTCAGCTCGCCATAGCGGATAAGCGCCGGGGATTCGATATCCCATACGCCGAATTTTCCGTGGCCCTGCAGACATATGAGGCCATAGGCCGCGCCGTCCTTAATTGTCACGCTGCGCCCGGGGAGCACTGTAAGCCGTTTTGCGGAAACTTCCTTGCACTTGTAGCAAATCCATTCTTCCACATAGCCGTCTTCTCGCATATCGTTTAGATCGCGTACGGGCTTGGGCGCCATGTAGTGGTTCTTGTGGAAGTCGGGGTCAATGTTCATTTC
Organism: Bacillota bacterium; assembly: GCA_023453725.1. Lineage (GTDB taxonomy): Bacteria > Bacillota > Clostridia > Christensenellales > CAG-138 > JAEYLA01. The sequence goes on from JAEXTB010000097.1 coordinate 7,855, forward strand.
CCAGTCGATCACGCTCAGAAGATACTCATAATCGCCCAGCTTATCGGCAGGGGTATTTTTCCAGAGCAGGTCTTCCCCTACGATCTGGCCATTCATCAACACGGACTGATACATGGCGTATACGTCGGAAGCAAACTGCGGTTCATAGGTGCACAAGCTGCCGGGGGCATGCAAAACTCCCGGGGGAACGTCCCAGCCGGTATCCAGTTCAAGCTTATAAGCGCGGGCAAGGCCCAAAATATTGTTGTCGCCCTTGGGGAACTTCTTAAGAGAGTCAAGCACCTGTTCTTTTGTGGTCTCGGGATTGAGGCCAAAGAAGGTGAACGGGAATTCTCCGCCGTGGTTGTTCATCTGGGAAGGGAAGAAGTACATTTCCGGCTTTCCATCTGCGCCAACCTTCTTTGCATGTGCGTCTCTATGATGGATGTGGTGCGGCAAAGGACCGGCATTATCAAAGAATTTGGAGAACATGGCCCATTTGCCGTACTTCTTCCAAAGGAAATCGCCAAGGATATCGGCACCCATAACAGCCACTGCGTCACGCAGTAAAACCTTTTTCTTTCCTTCTGGGTCAACAACGATATAGCTTAAGCCCTCATCATGGGGAGTCAGAGGACCATTTTCCGCCCAAGTGGTAGAAGCGAACCAGCGCTCGTCAATGCCGCCGCGTGCTCCGCCCAACACAAAATAATCATCCGGATGCAGCTTAATGCGCTTGCCGGGCCTGCAAAAAGAGCGGGGTACCCATGTGGGGGCTAGCCGAAATACGCCTTTTCCCTGCTCCAAAGCCATTTGGGACAATGTCTTGGTTTCCATATTGATCTCCTTTATGCAATGTTCTGCTAATAGCCTGAATAAACAAGCAAACGATGCGGATGAAGTAATTTTTGCTGAAGTTCTTCTTTGAAGGCCTGATAGCCAGTGCGGCTAAAAACAAATGGTTTGTTTTGACGGTTTCATGGTATCAGAATAACGTTTTTCTGTCAACGTATTTTTCTATTGGTTTTTTGAATGGCTGGTATGCAAATTACCAATCGACCAAGATCCAGTCCTCCGGGGCCTGAATAGATGTGGATTTCCGTACGACAAGGCGGGATTCAAGTTCTACCGCAACGGGTTTTCTGGCTTCGTGATTGTTTTCAATTTGGTCGATCAACAGTTCGGCGGCCTTAGAGCCCATATAATTTTTGCGTATATGGATGGTGGAAAGCGGGGGCTCTAACACGCTTGCAATAAATACATCGTCATAGCCGATCATTTTGATATCCTGCGGCACGCGCTTTCCGGCTTCGGACAACGCTTTTAGCGCCCCTACGGACATCTGATCGTTTGCAACAAACACGCCGTCGATATCCGGCATCTTTTTGAGCAGCTCTTTCATGGCGCAATACCCGCTTTTGTGCGTATAATCGCCTTCGGCCATCATGCTATCCGTAAACACATGGCCGTTTTTCTCCAGTATTGTTTTATATCCCTGCAGCCTGTCCTGCGCCACTGAAGTAAAAATGGGGCCGGTAATATGGCCAATTCGCTTGCAGCCCATCTCCATCAAATGGCTTGTGGCTTTCTCGGCGCCGACAATGGAGTTGGAGAATACGGAATCAATGCCGTACCTGGATAAGTTTGTTTCCACGCAAACAAGGCCAATTTTTTTGTTTTTATTGAAAGACATCCGTTGGATGTCCTCGGCAATGCTCTTTTCCAGGCTTTCCGGGACGGTAGAGGCAAATACAATGCCGTCAACCCGGTTCAAGATCAGGCGGTGGATGCCTTCCCGAAGCTTTTTAATGCTGCCCAGGCGGTCGTTCAATCCATCTGAATCAAGGATTATCACCTGGTAGCCCTTTTTATAGAAAATATCGTACATGCCCTTGAGCACATATGGATAAAACAAGCCGCAAAGATCGGCGGTGATGATGCCCACCGTCTTTGTGTGCTTAAATTTCATATTCTGCGCAATCGGGTTTGCCTGGTACCCAAGCTCCTGCACGGCAACGTTGACGCGAATTTTTAAATCGTCGCTTACATATTTGCTTTTGTTGAGCACATTGGATACCGTGGAAATGGATACGCCCGCCCGCTTTGCGACATCCTTAATACTTACCATACGACTCTCCTAAAAAAACGCTTTTCTCCTAACAATTATAGACGAAAGTTCTATACGCTGGCAAGTGATGAATGTGAAAACCATATTTTGTGGCATGTGACGCACTAATAGCCGTCAAATTATGAGAAAAGTTCCCCTTGCTTTTTTGTTGCAGCCGTTTTATGATTTATTTCAGCAGAAAAACGTTATTTTCATTTTATTCTCAATAGTCGTTCCAATCAAAATTTCTCTCTGTACCATAGGAGGACTAATATGCTTCGTTCAATTCCCAATACAATTTCGCCCGAACTCATGAAAGTGATGATGGAAATGGGACACAGCGACAAGCTGGTCATTGCAGATGCAAACTTTCCGGCGGCAGCCCACGCAAAGCGGCTGATTCGAGCGGACGGCGTTGAAATTCCGGAGCTTTTAGATGCGATCCTGCGCTTTTTCCCGTTGGACAGCTTTGTAAAAAATCCCGTCAGCCTCATGCGGCC
>JAEXTB010000174.1 GCA_023453725.1 Bacillota bacterium
TCAACCAGCTCTCCCAGCAACTAAACTTCATGCTTGCCGCCCTTTCGGGCGCGGAACGCATATTCCAGGTGATGGAAGAACTGCCCGAAACGGATGAAGGGACCGTTACGCTTGTGCATGTAACGACCGGGAGTGACGGCCAAATCCGAGAGTGCGGAAAGCGTACCGGGGAGTGGGCATGGCGCAGGAAAAACGAGAATGGAGAAGTGGAACTCACTCCGCTGCGTGGGGATGTCCGCTTCCATGACGTGGTGTTTGGCTATGGGCCCGGCAGTACGGCATTGAAAAAAATCAGCCTCTATGCAAAGCCCGGCCAGAAAATCGCATTTGTCGGCTCTACCGGCGCGGGAAAAACAACGGTGGCCAATCTCATTAACCGGTTCTATGATGTACAAGAAGGCAGCATCACCTATGACGGCATCGACGTACGCGAAATCAAGAAGGACGATCTACGGCGCTCGCTTGGCGTTGTGCTGCAGGATACGCATCTCTTTACCGGCACAATTGCGGACAATATCCGCTACGGCAATCCGGACGCCACCATGGAAGAAGTGGTAGAGGCCGCAAGGCTCGCCAACGCGGATTTCTTTATAAAGAGGCTACCTAATGGCTATGATACTATGCTTTCCGGCGATGGCGGCAACCTGAGCCAGGGGCAGCGGCAGCTCATCGCCATCGCCCGGGCCGCTGCCGCAAACGCCCCGGTGCTCATTCTGGATGAGGCCACAAGCTCTGTGGATACCTACACCGAAAAGCTCATCGAAACGGGCATGGACCACCTGATGGAAAACCGCACGGTATTCGTGATTGCCCATCGGCTTTCCACCGTCCGCAACGCAAAGGCGATCATCGTGCTCGAAAATGGAGAAATTCTAGAGCGGGGTAATCATGAAGAGTTGGTGGCGCAAAAGGGGCGCTACTATCAGCTTTATACTGGTCAGTTTGAATTATCTTAAAATGCCGCTGATAACGTCCTGCGTACGTTATCAGCGGGTCTTCCGCAGGTTAAAAGTGCGTGCAAAGCACTTTTTTCCACAAATCTGACGCGCATGTCGTCAGATTTGATAATAGCATGGGGATTGCGATCCCCCATCACCCCAGGGATTTCCCACACAATTAGCTGCCCATACAGGTCCCTTGACCGCGCGCCCTCTACGCGGTACGATACTGATAAGAATACACACCTTCCGATGATTCCAATATAAACGGAGCTCTCGCGATGAAAAGAGAATATGAAATCGTTCCCCATCCGCGGCTCAAACATATCTGCTGCTTTCTCGTCGATATCGACTACCGTACGCCGCACCTGCACCGGGAGCTGGAATTGAGCCTGATGCTAAGCGGCAACATGACGGTAACCGCACTGCGGGAAGAGACCCAAATGGAAACCGGCAGCATGTTTCTGCTCAACTCCAACCAGGTGCATGAATACAAATCCACAGGCGCTTACGCCCGCATGCTGTGCGTACAAATTTCGCCGCAGTTCTGCAAAGACTACTTTCCGTCCTTTCAGAACATGAGTTTTGACGCACTCTGCTTAAACAGTCACCTGAAAAGCCCGGAGTACGAGCGCTGCCGCGCGATGATTGTGGAGCTAACGTATCGGTATTACCTTGGGGCTTTCGGCTATGAGCTAGCCTGCCAGAGTCTTTTATGTTCCATCATGCATATTCTGGTCACTTCCCTACCCCACCATGTGGTATCGGATGACGAACTTCGCCGGTCCCGCGTACGCGTAGAGCGGCTCAACCGCATACTGGATTATATCGACGCAAACTATATGAACAAACTTCTTCTATCCGACATTGCAGAAATGGAGAGCCTCTCCCCCTACTATCTCTCGCATTTTTTCAAAGAGACGCTCAACCAGTCGTTTCAGGATTACCTTTCGCATATTCGGTTTACCCACGCAAAAAACCTCGTAGCCTATACCGATAAAAAGCTGATCGATATCTGCCTGGAGTGCGGATTTTCGGATTACCGGTATCTATACCGCGCGTTCTCCGACCAGCTTGGCTGCACACCCACCGAATACCGAAGCAGATTAAATACAGCCGAGGAAGCCAGGCGCTCAGGCGCAGAACATTCCATTGAGCGTTTTTTGAGTGAAGAAGAGACAGTAAGCGTGCTTTCCTCCCTCCGCAAAAGTACCAGGCACCCTTCTCCTTATATATTCTAACCAATCAGCCTTTTTTATCGCATAATTGTAGTATGGAAACAGCAAACTTGACATAAGCGGCGTTTCCCTGTTTGTGGTACATTACTGTTAACGGGCAGTATACACATCCGAATAAATGCCTCGCCGATGCGGACAAAAGTGGAAGCGAACCAAATCCGAATGATGCGAAGGAGGGGCAATATGAAACGCTATCAAGAAATTATGAAAGTACCTTTTTTAGGCGCAGGCAGCCGCGATCCATTCTCGTTCCGCCACTATGACGCAGACGCCGTCATTGCGGGGAAGCCGATGAAGGAGCACCTGAAATTTGCCGTGAGTTGGTGGCATACCATCAACGCGGGCGGTACCGACATGTTTGGCGGCAATACCATGGACAAATCCTTCGGTCAATCCGAAGAAATGGCAAAATGCAAGGCAAAGGCTGACTTTGCATTTGAACTGATGGACAAATTGGGCATCGACTATTACTGTTTCCATGACGCGGATGGCGCGCCTGAAGGCAGGACATTGGCCGAAAGTACGGATAACCTGAATGAGATGGCAGAATACCTGCTCAACAAGCAGAAGCAGTACAGCAAAAAGCTGCTCTGGGGCACCGCCAACATGTTTTCGGAAAAGAAGTTTATGGCGGGCGCTGCCACAAGCTGCTCTGCGGATGTATTCGCGCTATCCGCAGGTAAAGTAAAAGCCGCGCTGGACGCTACCATCAAGCTAGGCGGCACGGGCTATGTATTCTGGGGCGGCCGGGAAGGCTATGAAACACTGTTGAACACGGATGTCGGGCTGGAGCTTGATAACCTCGCCCGCCTTTTAACCATGGCGCGGGATTACGGCAGGGCAAACGGCTTTGCGGGGGATTTCTATATTGAGCCCAAGCCCAAAGAACCGACCAAGCATCAGTATGATTTTGATGTTGCAACCTGCGTCAATTTCTTAAGAAAATATAACCTGATGGATGACTTCCGCATGAACATTGAGGCCAACCATGCGACACTTGCAGGGCATACCTTCCAGCATGAGCTGCGTATGGCCCGTGTCAACGGCGTGTTCGGCTCCATCGATGCCAACCAGGGCGATTTACTGCTGGGTTGGGATACCGACCAGTTCCCCACCAATGTATACGACACCACACTTTGTATGTATGAGGTGCTCAAAGCCGGAGGCTTTGTAAATGGCGGACTGAATTTTGACGCCAAGGCCCGCCGCGCCAGCAATACGTTTGAAGACATATTGCTTTCCTATATCGCGGGCATGGACGCATTTGCGCTGGGGCTTAAAAAGGCTGCCGCGCTCATTGAGGACGGCCGCATCGACACGTTTGTCGCCGACCGGTATGCTTCCTACAACGATGGCATTGGCCGCCGCATTGTGGAAGGAAAAGAATCACTTGCTTCACTGTTTGCATATATCAAAGACGCCGATCAGTTTGATGTACCAAGTGGCAGGCAGGAATACCTGGAGACCGTATTAAACGACGTATTATTCGGTTAATTGAACACAGGTAAAGTAAGGCAGCCGCAAGGCTGCCTTACCCTTTATCAATCGCTCGCATTCTCTTGGCGGCAATTGGAAATCCGGTTCTTGCAGGGATATATAGGGGAATGTTATACTCAATGGCATGCAGACTTAAAAATCTTAGAGCAACTCAGTAAATGCGGGGTATAACAATGACAACGAAAACAAAGCGGGAATCTATTTTATTTTTAGTCTCCTCTTATGTGCTTACCGCGATTGCATGGGGAACATTGATTTTACTAACCAGCCGCCAAATGCCAATGCCGTCGCGTTTTCCCTGTATTTGCTCGGCGGATTAAGCCCCACAATCATCGCGTTGTTGTTGCCTCTTAGAGCAGCAAAAGGCGAGCGGAAAGTATATTATAAGCGATATTTCAACTTCAAAATCTCTCTTAAATGGTATCTGGCACCCATTGCAGTTGCTTTGCTCATGACGTTTGTTGGTTTTGTCATCGTGCAGCTGTTTTTTAGGGACTCAGTTCAGTCCTTGACCATTCAGCCATGGTATATGATTTTTCCGTTGTTTTTACAGATGATCGTCGGAGGCGGGCTTGAAGAATTGGGGTGGCGCGGCATTCTCGTCCACCATTTTCAAAACAAAAATCGAATTCTGGTGCCGCTTGTGATCGGCGTCATTTGGGCATGCTGGCATATACCGTTGTTCTTTATCCAGGGTGTGAGCCAATACCAAACAGCATTCCTTCCGTTTTTCGCGCAGGTCATTGGCCTGTCCTTTGTAGCGGCTGCCTTATATATACGGTCCCAAAGCGTAGTACCCTGCATCATTTTTCATGCTCTCATCAATGCGTTATCGGGCATGGGATCTTTTTATGGCAGCGATCCAACCGCAAACCTGATCGCGGATATCATAAAGTTTTTGGTAGCCATCGTATTCTTTCTTGCGTTCAGCACAAAAGCGGTGAAAAATAAGCCACTTAAACAGCAAGTGCAGCTTTAGCGGGTGCTTATAATTCCCTAGTGTATTTCAAAATGAAAGGCCGCTTGTAGCGGCCTTTCGTTTTATAGAATATTCTATTGGTTTCCTTACATCACGCAATGCTTTTGAACAACCGGATTCAGGATGTACACCGCACTATACCACATGGTAACCGGGAGCAGCAGAAGCACCAGCAGCAGCGATGCCGGGAACAGTAATGTCACGCATGCGGCGCCAATAAGCCAGCAAACTAGGGCAAGCATATTCTGCCTGGTTGCCGCAACGCTCAAAATGAGAGAATCTTTTATGATTTGAGGCAGCGTAAGCTCGACAGAGCCGATCAGAATGATGGCATAAAAGCCCGATATAAAGAGTATCAGGAACAGCAGAAGCATCACGCCAAAGAATAGGAACGCCCAAGCGGCCTGCAACCCCTGCAGCAGATAAAAGTATGCCGCATAACCCGCCGCGCTCACCGCAAATGCATATACAACAGAATGCAACAGCGCTTTTTTCAAGCAAGCGCCAAAGGCTTTAAAGAAATCGGCCCACACATACGTAAGCTTTTCTTCAGAGTACCGGCGCAATACAACCGCCATGGCTACGGTTGCAGGGCCAATCGTCACAATCGGGATGCAAAAGAGCAAGTAAAGCGCATTCAACGCAATGAGCTTCCAAAACCGCATTGCATAGAGCAAGAAGAACTTTACAAATCTGCTTTTCTCGGGTTCATTGGGCAGCACGCCCTTGCCTTCTTTGAAAAAATCGATCGGCATGCGTCCTCCCGTAAAGTGGTGCCGTTCATTCTACGCGCGCACAGGATTCCCGCGCGATGAGTTTGGTGGGCAATCGCAGCACCATGGGGTCTTTCACTTCCTCGCCTTCAATCAGTTGAACGAGCATATCCCCGGCGGTCTGCCCAATAAGACGTCTGTCCTGACGTATGGTTGTAATGCCGGGCGTTTCTGAAATTGGAAGATCGTCAAACCCGATAATGGATATATCCTTGGGAATGCGATACCCGCGTGAAAGCAGAACGGTTTGCATGGCACACGCCAGTTCATCATACCCTGCAAATATGGCGGTGGGCATATCGTCCCAGCATTGCTCCATCAATTCCGTAGAGGCCTTTATGCCCGCGTCCTTGCGGAAGTATTCCGCCTCCACCACATATTTGGGGTTATAAGGGATGTTCTTTTGCTGCAGGAAATGAACGTAGGCTTCATAGCGTTCGCGCCCAGCCAGCCTCTTTTTTGGCCCCGCAATATGGGCAATCTTCCTGTGGCCTAAGAAATAGAGGTATTCAAGCGCCTGCATTGTGCCCGTCCAGTTATCGGATATCACCGTATGCCGGTTGGGGTATATCTCCTCAACGGAAACGCAGGTATAGTCGCTGTCCAGCACGCACTGTATTTCATCCGTAAAGTGGGAGCCTGCAGCAATCAGCACGCCATCCACCCCGCGGTAGCGGCAGTGGTCCAAGTAAGAAACATCGTCCCGGCCAAGCCGTTTGTTGACAAACACCACATCATACCCATGGCTCTGCACTTGTGTAATCGCGCTCTGCAGAATTTCACTGAAATGCGGGTGTGCGATACCGCTGCCGATATCCTCGGAAAACAGAAGGCTGATGAGCCATGACTTTTTTGTAACCAAAGCGCGGGCGTTTGTATTGGGCATATAGTCCATATCCTTGGCCGCCTGCAGTACGACGTCCCTGGCCTTTTGGCTTACGCCTGCATAGTTGTTAAACACTTTGGAAACCGTTGCAGCGCTTAAACCAGTCTTTTCCGCAATGTCATATATCGTGATCACAGTTATGCCCCTATCGCGTCAATATCTGGTTTATTGTACCGCAAAAAAACCGGTTTCGCAATCACGCGCGGTATGTGAACGAGAAATAATCGGCATATGCGGTTTTATTGAGCAGGTCTACACAGCTGAGCCCTACAAATGCGCCTGTAAAGCCCGTAGGCGTGGCGTATTCATCAGAGAGTTTCGTGGCATCAAGCCGGTAGGGAATTTCGTGATAGACCTTTCCGTCCACCGAGTAAGAAAATGTCCCATAGCGCCCGCTCATGGAAAGCTTCAGATATACTTCATCCCCAATGGGGATTTCGTGGTCCCCCAACGGCATAGAGAACTGAAATTTATCAAAGGCCAGTATACCGAGCGTCTTGCAGCCGCGTTCTTCATCATACGCTACGCGCAGAAAATACTGGTTTTCCTCATTGTACCGGTAAATGAGCCCTGCCATTTGCTGAAAATGGTCAAATGAAAATCGCATATGCGTTGTGGCCTCAAAACTAAAATCGCACTGACGGCGCACAAGCATGTTCTGATCATGGAGCGACGCAATAGACTCCCCACCGTATAAGCGCAAGATCCCATCCATAACATCATACCTGGCGGGCACCCTGAGCGACAGAAAATCAAGCCCAAGCCGCCCGGAGGCAAAGTCATATTCTGCGGACTTATGGGCGCTTTTTTCTCCATAGCCCTCAAACACTTTGGGAGGAACGAGCGTGCCGTTTTTTAAGTAAGGCCAGTCCCGTTTCCATACCACCTCGCTGATTGCGGTCTCACGTCCCAGCGGGCAGGACATGGTTCTGTCAATGGGCCGTCCGCATAAAAACGCCGTCCACCAGCGCCCGTCTGGGCCTTCGCAAATGCTTCCGTGGCCTGTTTTTTGCAGGTATGCGCCCGGCGCGTTCTGGGTGCTTACCAGATAGAGGTTGGGGTGCTGCTCATACGGACCCCATATGTTTTTTGCCCGGGATACCGATTCCGCGTGCTCATAGGACGTACCGCCCTCGGCGCAAAGAAGATAGTAATACCCGTTTCGCTTATACAGATGCGGACCTTCCACCAGCCCTCTTACTGTGCCGCGGAATATTTTTCGGGTCTCGGAAACCGGTTTCAATGTCACCGAGTCAAGCTCGGTAAGCAATATACCCGTGAACTTCGCGTCGCCCGCCTTGCGGTAATCCCACTCCATATTCACAAAGTATTTCCGCCCATCCTCATCGTGAAAAAGCGAAGGATCAAACCCGGAGCTGTTCACATAAACAGGATCGCTCCACGGGCCGGTGATGGAGGGCGCTGTCGTAATATAGTTGTACGCATCCTTAAACGGATCCCTCGCCCACAACTTGACGTCGGTGTACACCAGGTAAAACAGCCCGTTGCAATAGCTTAGGCACGGTGCCCAGACGCCGCCGGACTGCGGATTGCCCCGCATATCCAACAACCTTTTTTCATTGAGCGGGTAGCACACCGTTTCCCAGTTGGCAAGATCACGGGATGCGGAAATGCTTACACCGGGATAATATTCAAACGTTGAATTCGCGATATAAAATGTGCCGTCCACACAGATCATGCTTGGATCCGGATGAAATCCGGGCAGTACTGGATTTTTAATCAATGTAAATCACCTTGCCGTTCAAATTGTTTTATTCCTTAAGCGCGCCCATCGCCATGCCGTTGATGATGTATTTAGAGAATATCGCATAAACGATAATGATGGGGACAATGGTCACCGCATGCCCCAAGTAGATGCTCCCA
>JAEXTB010000228.1 GCA_023453725.1 Bacillota bacterium
ATTAAAGAAGCAGGACGGCGCGTTTGAGACCGTCCGGCGGTTCGGATATGAGGATTTCAAAAACAGGCTCTCATAAGAAAAAGCGGCATATGCCGCTTTTCTTTTCGAGTAAAATTCAGTTCATATAATCCTTGAACATAACCAACAACTCAGTCCGGCTGTTGATGTTAAGCTTCCGATATACAGAGGTGCAGTAGGTGTTCACTGTAGGATATGCAAGAGATAATATGCCTGAAATCTGACGCATGGTGTAGCCCTGGAGCAACAGCTTGCATACATCAGTTTCGCGTTTGCTCAGCTTATATTTCTTAAAGAGGAACAGCTGCTCGTTGTCGATTTCCGATTTTTCCGCATCCTCCGTCCAGTTTTTAAAATGATCATTGAGCATGAGCGGATAAAACGTCACAAGAAGCATCATGACAGTAGAGACAATGACGGAGACGGTGATGGTTGCCTCACGCATCCCCTCGATGAGGTTTCCCGCCAATACTCCTGCGACCCCGCCGCAAATTCCGACAAGCACAATCGTTCTTTGAATGTATTTCACGGAGTGAAACTTTTTGCCGATCACACCCAGCATGTAGTACATGGTTATAACGCCCATGCTGTTGCCCGCCCCCAACAGAAGCGCAAATATCACCTGTAAAAACGGGTTGTGATCTGAAAGCGCATTACACAACAATCCGACCGAAAGTAAGCAGAAGGAAAAATTCACCACCACATGCATGCTCTTTTTGACTTTTGCAAAAATGAGCAGATACACTGCTACCCCAAGCAAGCCACCAATGTGGTACCACGAGGATATGGGATAAACGGTTTGCGTCATGGCAAGATTGAATATACCCTTACCCAGGCCCTTAAACAGTATGGCAAACACGCAGCTTATGAAAATTGTAATATACAGCTTGGGATGGAAAATAGATGCGCCCGCTGCGTTCTCTTCCGCTTTTTCGGTTACGGTATTTTGGCGGAAAAACAGCATGCCCACAAGCGCAATGACCAGTGTCCCCAGTGAAACAAAAAGCCACTGCGTGAAAGAAAGCGCGCGGCCGAACGAACTTTCCATCATAAGGCCGATAGCGCAAATAAGCACGTTGCTCCCGAGCATGGCGTAGAATTTTTCCGTATTGTTCAGCACGAAAATATACGGCGCTAATATGCTGATGTTGACAATGCCCATACAGGCTGCTATGAGGATGGTGCAGCCCAACTGTATGGCTGGCGATTTCACGAGCAGCAGCACGATCATCCCGCCGACAAGCAGCGTTGCGCCAATACGCCCAGTATTGACAGCTTTCTCTTTTTGTATCAAGTACACGCAAACCGCAGAAGACAGCAAATTTATCACATGCATCATGCTTCTAATCTGCTCGCCGAATACGCTCTCCGTAGCGGGCGTCGCCGTCCACCACGTGGAAAATGCCACCACCCACGCGTAATAGAACATCCATACCCAAAAATATGGAACGTTTATTTTTCGAAACGCTTTCAGGCTTACGGCAAGGCTGCCGCCTTGTTCAATCGTAACAACCTTTTTTTCCAGCGGCTTTAGCTCCATTTATGATCTTCCTTTGGATTTATAAGGGCTATTGTTAGGAATGTAATGTAGAATACTTTTCATTATACCCGTTACCCTAAACAAATTCAATCTGTTTAAGCAGGCAGAAAAAGGCCGGCAATCTAACGATTGCCGGCCTGACAGCGCCGCATTTTTTCCTGTTATTCTTCCAGATGTTTGTTCATCGCCTGCTGATATGGCGCGTCTGTTGTGTATTTCGCGACATCTTCCGGGTATCCCGGGAGACGCTTTAATGTACCTTCCAGCACGGTTGAAAATCCTTCACCGGAAAGCTGAATTTTCACGTTGCGTACAGCACCCTGCTCCATAGTATCCGGTTCCACATGGATGACATAATTGACATCCATCTCTCCCGATGCCGTGTTTGCATAGTCCAGCGTTTCACCCTGGGCACCGCGGCCCTTCGCTTCGATGTATGCGCTCTTTGTCACAGAAACAAAACTGCCCTTCGCCACTGGGGTGTCCCGCGTAAGCGGCAGCGGGTTGCCCTCGTCATCCAATATGCTATAGTTCACCCAGGCTTTGTCATCCTCCGCGCTTAAAGTAATACCGAGGTTGTCGCAAATCGATTCCCCGCCTCCATCAAACGTCATTTCAAAAGGAACGTCCTTTAACATTTCCTGAATAAACTCGGTGGTATCCAGCGTAACATTGATCCAGCAAAAACCTGTATAACTGCCCGCAACAACGCGGTTGTTGTTGGAATCCACCTTGTGGAGATAAATCTCCGCCTCGCAATTTGCGTAATATCCTTTTTCCAATTCCTCCTGCCAGGTGCCGGACGCTTCTATGACATATATGCTCGGATCATACAGCGCGCTTTTCCGTTCGCCGGTTTTTTCGGGAGGTGAAGATTCCGAAGGAGGCGCAGTCACTTCGGTTCCTTTTCCCGGCAGGGACGGATCGTTTTGTGAAACAACGACGTCTGGCTTTGGTGCAGGCGTTGCCCCAGGTGCCGCAGCATCCTTACCGCATGCGCTGAAAAGCAGCATTACTGCCAATGCGAACAAAAGAATCTTTTTATTTTTCATACATGTCCCTTCCTGCAATGCCTTTTCTTTATCGTATCGGATAAGATATCCATCGTCCACTCATTAATATACCGGAAACAGGCTCATCTGTCGTTCATTAGAATAAATGATATATGGATTTTGTCTGAAACAAAATATAAAACAGCGCCTCACGAGAAGAATGAGGCGCTGCTTCGGCTGCCCTGCAGGCATACCCCGCAAGTCCAGCCATTCCGTTCGCCATTGAGCGGAACAGTTATCTTCTTATTGGCACCCGCCAATCAAATTTGCCGCTATCACCCTACATCCTGAAATAATCGACCGCCCCCCGGAACAGCGGCATATCATAATTACCGGGAACATTCCGATAGAGGTACTGCCCCACGCGTTCGTTGTGCGCCATTTTGCCAAAAATTCGCCCATCGGGTGAAATGATGCCCTCCACCGCGCCCATTGACCCGTTGGGATTAGCGCTGATATCCATCGTGGGCGTTCCTGTTTCATCCACATACTGCGTTACAAGCTGCCCGTTTTCCGCGAGCATATCAAACAGCGGCTGCGGGCACAAAAACCGCCCTTCCCCGTGGGAAACAGGAGCGGCATACACCTCCCCCACCTCCGTATACATGAGCCAGGGAGAGGCGTTGGAGCTTACACGCGTGCGGACAATGCGGGATTGGTGGCGGCCGATCTCGTTGAATGTCAACGTGGGGCAGCTTTCGTCCATATCACGGACTTCTCCAAACGGCACAAGCCCAAGCTTGATCAGCGCCTGAAACCCGTTGCAGATACCGCCGACAACGCCGTCCCGCTCTTTCAGGAATCGAGACATCTCCTCACGGATACGCGGGTTTCTCAAAAACGCGGTGATAAATTTACCGGAACCGTCCGGTTCGTCCCCGCCGGAAAAACCGCCGGGCAGGAAGAGTATCTGGCTGCTTTGGAGCGCTTGCGCGAACGCGCGTACTGCTTGTTCCACCTGCCGGGGTGTGAGGTTTTTGATCAGAAGTATTTGAGGCGCCGCGCCCGCGCGTAAGAAAGCCTCTTCCGTATCGTATTCACAATTCGTACCGGGAAACACAGGAATCAGCACGCGGGGCTTTGCGATGGAAGCGCCGGAGCGCTTTATCGGCGTACTGGCGCAGGAATACGCCGGTACAGAAATCTTTCCGCTCTTTTCCAAATGTGTTGGATACACGGGCGCAAGTTTGCTTTCATAGATCCGCTCGATTTCATCCAGAGCGATTTCTTCCCCCGGAAGCGTCCATCGGTAGGCCTCCTGCGTCATGCCGATTGTTTTCCCCGCTTGCGCACCTTGTTTGAGTTCCACAAGAAATGCGCCAAACTGCGTGGCAAAGAGCAGCTCAGAATTGACCGTATCCCAAAACCTTACCCCGATGCGGTTGCCTAACCCCATTTTGAATGCGGCCTCCGCAATGCCGCCCCGGCCCAGCGCGTAAACCGCCGTAGCTTGCCCGGATTGTGTCAAAGTATATAGCTGCTGAAATACTTGCTTCATGCTCTCCGCTTCGGGAAGTCCGCTTTCGCGGTATTGCGGCGCAAGCAACGCAATAAACGACCCAATTTTTTTGAATTCCGGCGAAAGCACCACCTGTGCTTTTGTTGTGGCAACGGCAAAGGAAACAAGCGTGGGCGGGACATCCAATGCTTCAAAACTACCGCTCATGGAGTCCTTGCCCCCGATGGCGGCGCAGCCATAGTCCAGTTGCGCGTCCACCGCCCCTAAAAGCGCGGCAAGCGGCAACCCCCACCGGCTTGCATCGTTCCCTAAACGCGGGAAGTATTCCTGCAGCGTCAGATATGCGTCCTCCACGCTTGCGCCCGCAGCCGCAAGCTTTGATAATGAATGGACAACGGCCAGATACGCGCCGTTGTACGGATCGGCCTCGCTGATATACGGATCATACCCGTAGGCCATTACGGAACAGGTGCAGGTAGTTGCATGCTGTGCAGGCAAAAGCGCTGCCATGGCCTGCGCTGACGTTTTCTGCCGCACGCCGCCAAAAGGCATCAATACCGTGCCTGCGCCTATGGTAGAATCAAACCGTTCCGCAAGACCTTGTCGGGAGCAGAAGTTCAAGTCGCTTACGAGTGCCATCAGGCGCTCTTTGTTGCCGCCCTGTTCCCACGGAAAGGGTTTTTGCTGTTTTCGGTCAGCGACATATGCATCCGCTGTTTTGCTTGCGCCGTTTGTATCCAAAAACGCGCGGGAAAGATCCACCACCGTTTGCCCGAGATGCTGCATTATGAGCCTTTTTTCTTCGGTCACAATGGCGATCCGGGTTGCTTCCAGATTTTCTTCAGCAACAAGGCGTAAAAATAGTGCCTCATCGTCTTTATCGATCACAACGGCCATGCGCTCCTGCGATTCGCTGATGGCAAGCTCGGTTGATGACAATCCTTCATACTTTTCCGGGACGGCATCAAGATCGATACTAAGTCCGTCCGCCAGTTCACCGACAGCTACGGAAACGCCGCCCGCGCCAAAATCGTTGCAGCGCTTGATCAGCCGCGCCGCCTCCGGATTACGGAACAGGCGCTGGAGCTTGCGTTCTTCGGGCGCGTTGCCCTTTTGCACCTCCGCGCCGCAAACTTCCAAGGATTGTACATTGTGAGCTTTTGAAGAACCTGTCGCCCCGCCGCAGCCATCCCTTCCGGTGCGTCCGCCAAGGAGTATTACGACATCGCCCGGCTTTGGCGTTTCCCGCCGCACATTCCTTGCAGGAACAGCGCCAACAACAGCCCCAAGCTCCATGTGCTTTGCAGCATAGCCGGGATGGTAGAGCTCTTCTACAATACCGGTTGCAAGGCCGATCTGGTTGCCATAAGCACTATAACCTGCTGCAGCCGTCGTCACAAGCTTGCGCTGGGGGAGCTTACCCATGAGCGTTTCTTCCCCAGGGGTCAGCGGATCGGCAGCGCCGGTAATGCGCATGGCCTGGTATACATACGCCCGGCCGGAAAGCGGGTCCCGGATTGCGCCGCCAATACAGGTGGCGGCACCACCGAAGGGCTCTATTTCCGTCGGGTGGTTGTGGGTCTCGTTTTTGAATAAGAGCAGCCAGTCTTCCTCAATGCCGTCCACCTCCGCCTTGACTTTCACGGTGCAGGCGTTGATCTCTTCCGATTCATCAAGGTTTGTGAGCTTCCCCTCAGACTTTAATGCCTTAGCCGCAATGGTGGCAATATCCATCAAAGTGACAGGCTTTTTGATTTTCAGCGTTTCTCGCAGCCTGAGATAGCGTTCATATGCGCGCCGCGCATCCGCATGCGCAAATGTCACCTCGCCTAACTCCGTCAAAAATGTCGTATGCCTGCAGTGATCCGACCAATAGGTATCGATGGCCCGAAGTTCGGTGATCGTGGGATCCCGCCGTTCTTCTTTGAAATACCTTTGGCAGAAACGGAGATCGCCCTCGTCCATCGCAAACCCGTATTCCTTGATAAACGCGGCAAGTTCCCCTTCATTGAGTTCACAAAAACCTTGCAATATCGGCGGCACTGTAGGCTCCACTGCGCGTATCGCCAGCATATCCGCTTGCTCCAAAGACGCCTCTCTGCTTTCCACAGGGTTGATGACATGCTTTTTGATCGCCGCAAGTTCTGTCTCGGTAATATCCCCATAAAGCAAGTAGACTTTTGCTGTACGTACCAGCGGACGTTCCCCCATGGAAATAAGCTGGATGCATTGGGCGGCAGAATCAGCCCTTTGATCAAACTGCCCCGGCAGGTATTCCACAGCAAACGTAAAACGGCCGGGAAAATAGGCTTCCGCCGGGAGCGCATCATAGCAATTATCCGTCTGTGGCTCCGAAAATACGGTGGCCCTACTTTTTAAAAACAGTTCTTCAGGAATGCCTTCCACATCGTACCGGTTAAGCACGCGCAGATGTTGGAGGCTCTCTATTCGCAAAAACGAGCGGATGTCTGAATGCAGTGCATCCGCTTCCACTGCAAACCCGCTCTTTCTTTCCACATAAACGCGGCAGACCATGTTACCCCCTTATTGAGGCGCAAAGCGCCGTTTGCCCGATATCTTTTCGATATTGCATGCCTTCAAACTCCACATACCGCAGCATGTCGTACGCCTGGCCGACAGCGGAAGACAGTGTCTCCCCCACGGCGGAAACGCCCAGCACGCGCCCGCCCGCGGTAACGAGCTGTTCCCCCTGACGCTTGGTTCCGGCATGATAAATTGCGGCTCCCCCAAGTTCACCGGAACTAATCCGGATGGGCTTCCCGGTTTCATATGCGCCGGGATAGGCCGCGCTTGCAAGCACCACGCAGCAGCACGCGCCGGGCTTCACCTTTAATTCCACTTCGGAAAGACGTTCTTCCTCCACCGCCAACATTGCCTCAAACAGGCCGTATTCGATGAGTGGCAATATGGCCTGGGTTTCCGGATCGCCAAACCGGCAGTTGTATTCAATCACTTTGGGACCATGTTCTGTTAGCATCAGCCCAAAGTACAGGCAGCCTTTAAACGTACACCCGTCCCTATTAAGCGCATGGATGGTGGGCAAAAATATCTGCTCCATACAGA
>JAEXTB010000247.1 GCA_023453725.1 Bacillota bacterium
GAGCTGCATAAATCCATGAAAAACCGGGAGCTGATCCAGATGCTCATGCTGGAAAAATCCCTGGTGTATTTCTCCACTTCTTTGACCAGTAATGAAGTGGTCATGGAAAAACTTTTAAAAATTGAGGACGTGAAGAAATATCCGGAGGATACGGATCTTTTGGAGGACGTCATCATTGAAAACAAGCAGGCAATTGAAATGTGTAACATCTACCGGGACATTCTGTCCGGCACGATGGACGCGTTTGCCTCCATCATATCCAACAACCTCAACATCGTCATGAAGCTGCTGGCATCCGTGACCATCGTGCTCTCCATACCAACAATGGTTTCGAGCTTCTTTGGCATGAACACCGGCGTCCCCTGGGAGGGAACCCCGTTCGGCTTCTGGATTGTGCTGGCGATTGCGCTGGGGCTCTCGGGCCTGGTCGCAATCCTGCTCTGGCGCAAGAAGATGTTCTAAACATGGACGGCCAGCACCGCCGCAGGGCGTAATTTTCACTCGCTTAAAGGAGAATGTCCATTGAAGCAATGGTATACCATACGGGGAGGGAACCCTCTTGAGGGAACCGTCACCATCAGCGGCGCGAAAAATGCGGCCGTAGCCATCGTTCCCGCAGCAATACTTGCGGGCGAGACCTGCGTGCTGGAAAATCTGCCCTTTATTGAGGATGTCAATATCCTCAAAGAAATTCTTATGAACATTGGCGCGGATGTGTCGTTCACGCCTGGCGGCAGCATGCGCATCGACCCCTCCCATATCAACAGCCACTCCGTTACGTTTGATATGGTGAGTTCCCTGCGCGCCTCCTACTATCTGTTAGGGGCGCTGTTGGGGCGCTACGGCTACGCGGAGCTTGCCCTGCCCGGCGGCTGCGTGATCGGCCCCAGGCCGATCGACCAGCACATCAAAGGCATGCGCGCGCTTGGGGCAGAGGTGGTGCTTGAAGATGGCCTGGTAAAGGCAAAGGCATCTAAGCTTACGGGCGCGGAGATCTATTTTGACGTGGTCAGCGTGGGTGCTACCATCAACGTCATGCTGGCCGCCGTTATGGCAGAAGGGCAGACGGTGCTCGCGAACGCCGCCAAAGAGCCGCATGTGGTGGATGTTGCGAACTTCCTCAACATGATGGGCGCGCGCGTCAAAGGCGCGGGCACGGACGTCATCCGTATTACCGGCGTGAAAAAGATGCATGGCTGCAACTACGCCATCATACCTGACCAAATCGAGACGGGTACGTTTATGATAGCGGCCGCAGCCTGCGGCGGAGACGTGATCATCAAAAACGTCATTCCCACCCACCTGGAAGCCATTTCCGCAAAGCTGATGGAAAGCGGCGCCGCGGTGACAGAGGGGGACGACGGGCGTGAATTCTTTATTCAGGTCAAGAGCAATGGCCGTGCGCGCGCGGTAAACATCAAGACGCTGCCATATCCCGGGTTCCCTACCGACCTCCAGCAGCCCATGATGGCCTACCTTGCCCGCGCAACCGGCAACAGCTTTATTATGGAGAACATATTTGAAGAGCGCTTTAACCATGTGAGCGAACTGTTAAGGATGGGCGCGAACATCCACCTCAACGGGCGTACCGCTATGGTGGAAGGCGTGGAACGACTGACCGGCGCGCCGCTGTATGCTTCAGATCTTCGGGCAGGAGCCGCCCTCATTGTTGCCGCGCTTACCGCAAAAGGCATTTCCACCGTACACAACATTGAGTTTATAGACCGTGGCTATGAATATCTTGAACAGAAGTTTTCAAAGCTGGGGGCGGACATCAAGCGCATCTGCGGCGGCTGACAAAAACGAAGGAAATGATATGTAAAATGTTAGACGGTATGGATTTGCAGTATACAAATCCATACCGTTTGTGTCATAATAATAACTGGTAAATGCAGCAAGTTTATCGCAAAATTGCCCCGTCGGGCATGTCGATTTTGGCTTGATCAAGGGAGGGAAACGATATGGCATATTGCAAACAATGCGGGGCAGAGTTGCTCGAAGGCAGTCGCTTCTGTACCAACTGCGGCGCGCAGGAACAGCCGGCCGCAACGGAGCCCGTTTTAGAGAGCACGCAGCCGGTACAGGCGGAGCCCCAGCCCGCGTATCAGCAGCCGGCATATGCGCAGCCCAGTTATGTGGGAAATGTGCGGAAGGAAGCTGCCCCTGCGGCGCAGAACGCTTCCGGCGCGGGAGGATACCAATCCGCCTATCAGCAGTCACCGTACGGACAGCAGAACTATAACAGGCAGCAGCCATATACGCCACAGCAGACGGCCGCGCCGCAGCACACGGTGATGAGCACCGGCTCATTTTTAGGCACGCTGCTGTTGATGATGATTCCCATCGCGGGTTTCATACTCATGCTGGTGTGGGCGTTTGGCGGGACGGATAACCCGAACCGCCGCAATCTGGCGCGCGCCATGCTGATTATTACGGCCATAGGCCTCGTTCTTACGATTTTGTGCACGATTTTATTCAGCGCGCTCGCCATCTCTTCTGTCCGTATGTGGGGGCCTGAAATCAGAGACGGATTTGAAGAGGGATTCAGAGAAGGCTTTGAGGAACGCTTTAACGATTTCGGTGATTTTTCCGATGAGTTCTATAACGAATTTTCGGACGAATTTTCGGATGATTTCTTTAACCAGAGCTTTGGTGCCGTGGGCGGCGCATTCGCGCTGATGTAAAGGATTTGCTTGTATCTTAATAAAGGGCGCATGCGCGCCCTTTGGGATTCACTATTATATTTGGGGAGGGTATCATCATGGCATTTTGTGCACAATGTGGGGCGGAGAACAAGGGCG
The DNA here is from genome assembly GCA_023453725.1 of Bacillota bacterium. GTDB lineage: Bacteria > Bacillota > Clostridia > Christensenellales > CAG-138 > JAEYLA01. The sequence goes on from JAEXTB010000247.1 coordinate 2,802, forward strand.
ACTATCGTTTTTGCTACAATTGCGGCGCACCCGCAAACGCCGCTCCGGTAAGCGCTGCTCCGGGTGCCGCTCCGGTTCCCCCTGTTCAGGAAAACGCAGGCGAACAGCAACAGGGGTATCAGCAGGCGTACCAGCAGACGAACTATCAGCAGTCTAACTACCAGCAGCCCAATTACCAGCAGGCCTATCAACAGCCCGAACGTACCTATGTGGCCGATGGCGATCAGCGTACGCTCGGCGTAGGGGCGGTGAGCATATTGGCTTACTGGAGCATCCTGTTCTTTGTTCCGCTGGTGGCGTATAAGGATTCCAAGTTTGCGCGCTTCCATGCGGGGCAGGGCCTCAACATCCTGTTGTTCGGCATTGCGTATTCCATCGTGACAGGGATACTCACAGGGATCTTTACTGCAATCAGCTTTGGCTTGGGTGCTGTAATTGGCGGGCTTTTGTCCTTGGGAAGCATTTTCTTCTTTGTGTTGATGATCATGGGCATTGTCAACGTGTGCAAAGGCCTGATGAAGCCGCTGCCCATAATTGGTAACATCAGCATCATCAAACTGTAATAGAACACGATACCAAGGCGCAAGGCATATGCTTTGCGCCTTTTTTATTCAGGGAGGGACAATGGAACTTTACTTCATACGGCATGGAGAATGCCATAAGGCAGGCATGGAGTACTTTAACGCCAAGAAAAACGCAATGGATCAGCCGCTGACGGAAAAGGGGTTGCTTCAGGCGGGACAGTTGGCCAAGCGGTTAAAGGATATTTCTTTTGATGCACTTTGTTCAAGTGATCTTTTAAGGACATTGCAGACCACCGAAATACTACTAAACGGATTTACCCACAAACCAGGCTCGTATATTGTTGATAAGCGGCTGCGGGAAATTGATATGGGGGATGTATTAAAGACGTCCTGGGACGGTTTTCCGGAGCGTTATGAAAAGTGGAGGTTGCATGAAGCGGACTTGCCCTATCCCAACGGGGAAAACGGTACGGACGTATACAACAGGTGCGGCGGTCTTGTAGAACAACTGTTATTGAGGCCGGAGAAACGCATTGCCGTTGTCTGCCACGGCGGCGTCATTCGGGCGCTTTTATGCGGGCTGTTTCAAATTCCACAGGCGAGACGGTTCTTTTTCGGGTTGCCGCTAGAGAATTGTTCCATCACCATCGTCAAGCAGGAAGGGGATCAGCGTTACCTGCATACGTTCAACGATTACGCGCACTTGACTTAAAATTAAGCGGCCGATTGGATCGGCCGCTTTGCATGTTATGGTGCTATCTGTACTGATCTCTCCAGCAGCAGGGAATAAAGCCGCATCAGGCGCGGGCGGTTATACCGCTGTATAATGACAAACAGCAACTGTATCACAAGATCCAGCGTGGCAAAGCCGAGAAACAGCGGAATGTACGGGTAAGGATCGGGCAGCAGCCATGCAAATCCAACAGAGCAATACCCCAGGATGCCAATCGCCAGATGGCCCACTTCCGCAATACAGGTTTCCAATAGAAACGTCTCAACATACGGCAGGGTAAGCTCGCCTGCAAGGCTGCGTTTGGAAAATCCCGCAAGTCCACCCGCCTCGGGCAGGTGATCTTTCCACCTGTTGACCCGGAGCATGCGGTACAGGCGCTTTTCAAAACGAAGCTCGCGGTAAAACGCGCGGTCCCAGGAATACAGGCGTCTTGGAAGGCAGCGTACAAGAAACGCCAGCCCAAAGTTACATGCCGTCCAAAAGACGATATTCAGTGCGGTCATGCTAAGCGTAATTGCAAACGAACTCAACCTGCTCCCCTTGCTGCGGCTTACACGGCCGCAAGTGCGAGTATGGCGTCCGCGATCATGAGCGTATTGCGCCTGAGATCCTCAATGGAAATGTACTCATCCGGCATATGCGCAACCATCGGGTCCCCCGGCCATTCGCAGCCAAAGGCCACGGCGTTGTTCATCGCGCGGGCATAGGTGCCGCCGCCAATGGCAAGCGGCTCACGCTCGGTATCTCCGGTCTGCGCCCGGTATACGCCCATAAGACTTTGCACAAGCTCGCTTTCCCTGGGTACAAGCAGCCCGTGTTGGAGCCTTGTTGCACCCAGCTCAAATCCGGCGGGCACAAAAGCAGCTTCAAGACGGCGCAGCGCTTCTTCGGGCGGGAGTATATGCGGGCAG
>JAEXTB010000310.1 GCA_023453725.1 Bacillota bacterium
GGGATGTCCTTTTCCGGTATACCGCAGCCGGTATCCTTGACGCAGATGTTGACCCGCACGCCGTCCTCGCCATATAGCGTGATGGTGCCGCCTTCAGGCGTGTAGCGCATGGCGTTGTCAAGAAGAATGACAAGCACCTGCTCCACTCGGTCCGGGTCGGTCAATACATGAGGAAGCTGGGGCGCGTCAACCAATAAAGTAATGCCACGCTGGGTGGCCTCCTTGATATAGCTCTGGCGAACATCTTCGAGCACTTCATTGATGTCCAGTTCAACAAGCTCCATGTATTCTGTCCCCGCCTGCAGGCGGGAAAGCTGCAGCATATCGGTAATAAGGCGGGACAGCCGCATGACCTCTTTGAGCATAATGCGGTAGTACCGCTGCCTGTCCGCTTCCTCTTTGACCATGCCGTCTGCAAGGGGCTCCAACAGTCCCCGCACCGCGGTGAGCGGCGTTCTTAGTTCATGGCTGACATTTGCGACATATTCCCGCCGGGTACGCTCGAGGCGCTCCATTTCCGTCATATCCTTAAAGAGGCCTACAACCCCGGTGCGCTCCCCCTGCTCCGTCACAACGGGGGAGATGGTAATCCACAGCATTTTATCCCCCGGGAGCTGGTAGCGCATGTTCTGCATTTCCCCCGTGCGGTTTACCTCGTCAAATGCCTCCCAAATGACGGGGTCGGGTATGAGTTCGCTGCGGGAATTGACGCGCACCGAGCCAAACATGCGCATAAGAGCAGGATTGTAATGCGTGAGTACTCCTACGCTGTCCGTTGCGGCAATGCCCTCCGAGAAGCTGTAGAGGAGTTGGTTGAGCTGGCTCTTTTCGGCCCGCAACTGATAAATGGCCTGTGTTAGCGTATCGCACATCTGGTTGAGTGCGCGCGCAAGCATGCCGACTTCGCCGACCTCTTTTTCATTGGCGCGTATCTTAAAATTCCCCTGGCTCATTTCTATCGCGACGCCCGCCATCTCATGCAACGGCTCCGCAAGGCGCTTCACGCCAAAGGACGACGCGACGAGCATCACCGGAAGCACCACCGCTACCACAAGCAGCAGCGAGCGGTTGAGCCGCTCAGTCGTCGTGTTGATCTCCTCTTCGGACTTTAGCAAAAACACGCTTCCCGTTATATTGCCGTTTGCGTCTTTTACGGGTATGCAGATGGAGAGCGCAAGCCGACCGTCCGGCGTACGGATATCGTCATGCTGCGTGGTCTCTCCCTCAAGCGACTTTTGAAGTTCGCGGTTGAGCGTATCCAAATAAATCTGCGGCGCCTTGTCGAGCGCCACCGTATGGTATAGCGGTGTGCCCGAAGCGTCCGTAATAATACCCGTTACGCCCGAAGCGCGCATCAGGCCATCCGCTAGGCGAGAAAACGTCTCCTTTTCCACATTGCCTTCATTGTACTCCGTCAGAAGCTGGCTCACCGCTTTCGCCTTGGGGGTAAGCTCGGTGAGCATAATGGATGTATAGGCATCGCGGCTCAAATACATATAGCCCCCCGTGGTCAGCAGGGAGGCTATGAGCACCGTAAGCGCCAGCATCATCAGCATGCGCCAAAGGAAAATGCTCCGCATGGTAAAAGTCCCTTTCAAGAAAAACAGGTGCGTACGCCGCACCTAGCAGAAGAATCCTTTCAGGGGCTTTGCCCCTGTACCCCACCCAAGGGACCTATCCCCTGGGGACCCCTTCCAAACGCCTTACATAGGCATCTCCAAAGTGGGTTCTTAGGGTCGTTAGTCCCTAAACGGAGGTATGGAGGCGGCACCTCCATCGCTTCTAATCCACTTCAAACTTGTAGCCGACGCCATAGATGGTCTTGATGCTCCATCCCAAGCCTTCGTTATCAAGCTTTGCGCGGATGCGCTTGATATGCGTATCCACCGTGCGCGTTTCTCCGGCAAAATCGTATCCCCACACGCGGTTTAATAGCTGCTCCCGTGTGAACACCTGCCCGGGATTGGACGCGAGCATGTGTAAAATCTCAATCTCCTTGGGCGTGCAGACGACCGGCTCGCCGCGCAAAGTAACAGTATAGCTTTTTAAGTCAATGGCAAGGCCGTTGAATGTGAGAGCGCCATCGTCCCCATCCTGCTGCTCCTGCGTACGCCGGAGCACCGCCTTGATGCGGGCGACCACCTCACGCGGGCTGAACGGCTTTACGATATAATCGTCTGCACCCAATTCAAGGCCCACAATGCGGTCCACTTCCTCGCCCTTTGCGGTCAGCATGATGATGGGCAAATGGGAAGTCTTGCGGATTTCCTTGCACACCTCAATGCCAGTGCGGCCGGGCATCATGATATCCAGCACCGCAAGCGCGATTTCAGGGCCGACAGCCGCAACCGCCGCGTCCCCATCGTAAACATCCACAGGCTCGTAACCCTCGGCCTTCAGATAGATACCCAACGCCTCGTGTACGATCTGATCGTCATCGGCAACAAGTATTTTCATGGATTTCCTCCGTCCTTAAATTCCAATTTCCTATTTGCCTGCGCGGTAGGCTGCCTGCACCATGGCCTGGTGCCGGGGGCAGGGCCTCCCTGTTTCATGTACCTTGGAATTGAGCAAATGTACGCAAAAATGACCCGGAAAATTGTTGCTGGCGGTCGGGTCCGCCATATGCGGCATGCAGTGCATGCTGGCCGCGACATACTTGCCGCGGAAGCTGACCCAGATGGCCCGCCTGTTCCAACTCCACTCTCCGCCCGCAATTTTTTTCATGGTTGCGGTATCGGAAGCAGTAACCGGTTCGCTGTCCGCATGGTACCAGCCGCCAAACCTGCGCGCCTGGAACGAAAGCCCCGTCTTAACGTCTACAATGGTGAACTTTGCGCCCTTATAGAGCCATTCGTCCCCACCCTTGAACCAGTCAAGCATCTCGACGCTGCCCTTGATCTGGGTGGCGGTGGCGTTCGCCTTGGTTATTTTGTTGTTGATATCGTACAGCGCGTCCAGAGTGGTAGCACCCGCAACGCCGTCAGAAGCAAACTCGTTCGCTTTTTGGAATTCCGCCACGGCCTGCCTTGTCTTTGCGCCGTAGCTTCCGGTGACATCCACCTTTCCAAGGAAGCCCCTGTCGCAGAGCTCTGTTTGCATCCGCTTTACTTCCTGGCCTTCCATGCCCACCTTGAGCATGTTGCTGGCGGTATTGGTGGCCTGTGTCATCAGCAGGTAGTTGCGGTGAATATAGCCTACGTTGTCCCCCGCTACGACAAAGTACCAATCCCCGATCATTTGCTTGACCTTTACGCCCTGGCTTGCGGCAAGCTCCGCAACCACATAGGCGGATTGTCCCGGGCCGCCGCGCAGTTTTACGCCGTCCTCAAGCACATAGCCGGCGCGGCTTCCCACGGCGTTTACAAATATGAAATCCTGCCTCAAATAGCCGACCATATCGCCATAAAGCACCCTGTACCAGCCTGCGTCCTCGCCAAGCACCTCTACCTCTGTCCCCAGCGGAAGCTGGGTTAGGACGGCAGAGTCCGTATTCGGCTCACTCCTAAGCCGGACGTCCTCCGCTGTGACCTGCCCGAATTCGCGCGCGCGCGCGGTAGCCGTGCCGCTGGCAATGAACAGCAGCAAGGCAAACAGCAAAGCGGTGGCGACGAGACGTTTTGTCATATGTATTGTACCTTCAAGCTCCGTCCTTAAGATAGATCAGGTTATTTACATTCCCGAATATCCCAACTTGGGACATGCAGCATGATTATAGCATACCCATCCCCGTGAAAAGCCCGGATTTCTTAGATTTCACCGTTTGTTCACAGCGTACAGGCGGCCCAGTGCAATCGCATCCGCCTTGCATACGTCAAGGAGCGCCCGGTTGTAGATCACCCCAGCCGGATGGTAAAGCGGAAACAGTGTCGTGCGCATGTCACCAAGCATTACATCCATAGACGCACCATGCAGCGAACCAATCGTTCCCTTCCCTTTCCCGCACAGCGCTAATACAGCCGACAGCGGTACATTGCCAAGCGTGGCAACACAGGAGGGCCTTAGCAGCAGCAACTCTTCCCGCAAAAGCGGCAGTGATGCCGCAACCTCGTTTTTATCCGGCGTGCGGTTGCGCACGGAACGCTCCGAGACCGTTACTGGACGGTATTTCACGGCGTTTGTAATAAACACGTCCCCGCGTGGGATGCCCGCAAGCGCCAGCAGTTCATCAAGCTGCTTCCCCGCTTTTCCGATAAACGGACGCCCGGCTTTGGTTTCCTCCGCCCCCGGCGCTTCACCGATTAAAACAAGGAAAGGCCGCACAGGCCCCTGCCCAAACACGGGAAATTCATGCATCCCGGCGGGTGCATCGGACTTGGAAAGCGCACTTAGGCGCGCGCGCTCTTTTTCATAAAGCGCGGTCAGTTCCGCCGTCATGGAACTTGCTCCGGGGTACTTGTCTCCCCTGGCGCTGGCGTACTCTGGGGCGTTGAGATGCCCCGCACACGCGAAAGCTCCTGTTGTGCGTCCATAATCGCATAGGTGATGGACTGCATGCTGCTGCTGTTCAACACGGTATAGAGTTTATCCGCTTTTTGCGTGAGTATGGAAACGTCCTCTGCACCAAGCGTGTTGGAAGCGATGGCGTCAAGTATCTCCTGTCTGAGCAGAATTGCCCGGTTGCGCAATTCCATAATGTTCTGGCCTGCGCCCGTATGCAGCGTACACGTCCCCTGGGAAGAGGACATATCCTGCACAAACTGCTCCAGCGTAAGCGTTGTTCTTACCGCGTTCGGAATTCCCTGCTTTAGCACCTCTTCCGAGAACTGATCGTAATACGTGCCCGGACGTACCAAGACGACCGCGCCCGACACCACGGTTTCAGTGGGGCAGTTCGGGGTGGCAATCTGTCCGCTCTCGTTGCAGACAGCAACCGCCGCGTGCATATCGCAGGTCTGGGTGGGGGCGTTCGCCTCCAGGAACCAGTCCGTTACCGGCACATGCCCGGCGCTGTCCGCATAGCAGGCATCGGTTGCAAGAAGACCGGAAACCGAGCATACCGTCTTTTTTACAAGCCCAAGCTGCGCGGGGGAGACATCCATAATGCTCTTATCCGGCAGCCCTTCGTGCAGCTTTTCCATGTAGCCCTGCCACAGCAGCGCGGCGTATTTGCCGCCGGTTGTTTTGTCCTTGAGCACATTCGCGGGATAATCATGCCCAATCCACACGGCAGAGGAATAATAGGGCGTCATGCCCGCAAAGTATACGCTTCGATAATCCGAGTTGGTACCGGTTTTACCGGCTACCGTCATGCCGCTGATTTTCGCGGAAGTACCCGTACCGCCGCGCACGGCGTCGGTAAGCATGTCTATGAGCATATAAGCCGTGCTCTCTTGATAGACGCGGTGCGTATCCCGCACGGCGTTCGCATCCAATATGACATTGCCGTTGTCGTCCACCACACGGGTAAAGGCGAGCGGCTCTTTATATTCGCCGCCTGCGGCAATCGCGCCGTAGGCCGCCGCCATCTGTATGGTGGTTAGCCCGGAGGTACCCAGCGCAAGGCCCGGGCCGTCCACATTGACCTTAGCCGGGTTCGCGCCCAGTGACTCCAAGTATTTAGCGCCGACTTCAGGCTGTACGCGCTCATAAAGCGTGCGCGCAGCCACAACGTTTAGCGATGAAACAATACCGCGCCGAATCGTAACGGGGCCGATATATTTGGCATCTCCAATATAGGGGTAGCCGATTTCGCCGCCCCATCCCTCGATACGCTGAGGCAGATTTCCGATGATCGTCGCCGGGGAAGCACCCGCGTCAAGCGCGGGGCCGTATACCGCAAGCGGTTTGATGGAGGAACCAACCTCCATGTAGCTTTGCGAGGCGCGGTTGGTGCCCTTGCGGATGGTGGGACTCGTACGCCCGCCGATGATGGCCCTGAGTTCTCCGGTGTGGTAATCAAATATGACCGCTGCCGCCTGCGGATATTCCACCTCAATGACCGTCCCATCCGAAAGCGTCTCTTCATTATGGGCCGCGTTGGGGTCTTTTAACTGCGGATAATTGTCCCAGGTCGCTAACGTTTCCTGCACGGTATTCTGCATATCCCTGTCAACCGTGGTGTAGATATGGTAGCCACTGGTTCTCAGCTCGTTTTCCACCGCGCTCATATTGGCGTTGGTTTCAGGCAGCCCGCGCTGCGCGAGCAAGTGCTTGACAACATCCCTTATTGCGTATTCTACAAAGTACGGCATATCATAGAGCTGCGTCTGGGTGGAAACCTCTACGATATGAACTTCTTCCTTGAGTGCCGCCTGATACTCCGCAAGCGTGATGAAGTTTGCTTCATACATGCGTTCGAGCACCGTATCGGTACGCCGCACTGTATTTTCCCAATACTCCGGGCCGCGCTTGTACATGTTCTTGCGCGGATTGTAATAATACGGGTTTTGCGTCAGGCCCGCAAGCATGGCGCATTCCCTGATTGTGAGCTGATCAAGTTCCTTGCCGAAATAGTCCTTGGCGGCGGTCTTTACACCATAATTGGATTCGCCAAGGTGGATATCGTTGAGGTAGGCTTCCAGAATATCACTCTTGCCGATCTCTTTTTCAAGTTCGAGCGCAAGGTAACCTTCCTGAATTTTGCGCTTGTAGTTGCGCTCTGTACCGACAATTTTATTCTTAATAAGCTGCTGCGTGATGGTGCTGCCGCCTGAGCCGTTGCTGTTTCCTAAAATTTCCAGAGCAGCGGAGAACAGGCGCTTAATGTCCACGCCCGAATGACGGTAGAAACGGACATCCTCCACCGCCACAAACGCGTTCTGAACCATTTCGGGTATCTGCTCAATATCCACCCAATCCCGGTATTCCAGATTTGCAATCGTGGTAATCAGCTGGCCGTCTTTGTCGTACAGGTATGACGTCCGGTCTGATTTTGTCAGCTGCGCGCGGTCGATTGTAGGTGTTGTCTCCACATACGCTTTTGCAATTCCTATACCGGCTCCGAGCAAAGCAAGGCCAAGAAGTACGCCACCGATGACGACGAAATGCAGCGTTGTAAAAAATACGCTCAGGACAAAAGGACGTCTGCGTACACGTTCCATAAACAAAGGCTCGCTTTCATGCTGTGCTTCTTCGGCATGCTCATCCAACGCATGAAACAGCCTGGTCTCTCCCGAATCCTTTTGCGTCTGAACCGCCTTGAAGCGGCGGGTCTGCGCCTGCTGCGGAAAGAGTTCCTCCTCCTCTTCCGTCATACGGCGCGGCTTTGCGCCACCCGGCATGATCCTCTGCCGGATGGAGGAAAAGATAGTTTCTATGTTTTCTCCTGTTCGGATAAAAAATGATCGAATTTTATTCATGACCTCTCCAAATTGCCCGTACGGCCCAAGGGTGTTTGGATGTATTATACCACAACCGCACAACGAGGCAAATAGCCGTGTAATTTGGGCCAAAGCGCGGGCACTTGACAGCCTGCTTTTGCATACAGTACACTATTATAAAGCCATGATGGAGAAAGAGTACCCGGAAACCATCGCAAAGAGAGGGCGGGCCGAAAACGGCTGAGAGCCTGCCTGCGTATCCGGCTCGGGGGAAGTGCGTTTCCGTAGCTGCCCGCGACAAAGGGGAATTCCCCAAGTATCGCGGGACGTATGCCGCGTTAAGGCAAAAGAAGCGGCGCAAGCGGCGGGCAAATTTGCCTATGCATGCGCAAGCAAAGTGGGACCACGGAGCACATCCGTCTTTGAATAGACGAGAATGTGCTTTTTTATTTTCCCTGTTAAACAATCTGAAATGAGGGATTTATATGTTTCGAAAGTTGCGCAGCGACATCAAGTGCGTACTTGACCGCGACCCGGCAGCCAGAAATGCGTTGGAGGTCATGCTGTGTTACCCCGGCTTTCACGCGGTCCGTTCGCACCGTGTTGCGCACTTCTTCCATAAGCACGGGTGGAAGCTGCTGGGCCGCCTGATTTCCGAATGGAGCAGGTTTTTTACCGGCATTGAAATCCATCCCGGCGCAAAAATCGGCAAGCGCCTGTTCATTGACCACGGCAGCGGCGTGGTCATAGGCGAAACCACGGAAATCGGCGACGATGTCACCATTTATCAGGGTGCCACGCTGGGTGGTACCGGCAAGGAGAGCGGAAAGCGCCACCCCACGATTGGCAACCATGTCATGATCTCAAGCGGCGCGCGCGTATTAGGCCCCATCACCGTTGGGGAGTATGCAAAAGTCGGCGCCGGTGCGGTGGTGTTAAAGGACGTCCCCCCCTGCGCGACTGTTGTTGGCGTGCCGGGCCGGGTCGTAAAGATTTTCCCCTGCCCGACTTACACACCGGAAAACTGCCCCTGCGAGAAGGAGGATATTTGTTCCTGTAAAGACTCTCATGAAAAGGGCATTCCGGTAGACGCATCCGCATGCGTACGCGCCACGCCCATCCCCGGGGAGGAAGGCGTGGACCTTGACCAGGTGCATCTGCCCGACCCGGTGGATCTGGAAATCTCCCGCTTGCGCGAGCGATTAGCAGCGCTAGAAGAAGCGATTCAGACGCTTTCCGGGCAGGGCCGCTAAACCCACAACCGAGTATAGGAAACACGCCCCTCCGCTTCGGTCTCATGGACCTGCAGGAGGGGCGTTTTATGTTGGATTGCACCAGAAGGAATTCCGCCTTGGAGTCTGTTATCCGATAGCAGCGTTATTCCTGCTTTAATTTCTCATAAAGCTTCGTGAGATGAACCTTCGCCCCGTAAAAATTCTTGACAGAACACCCGGCCCGACCACCCCCCGCGCAGGCGCACGCACAGGCGCATGCACAGCTCGCGCAGGCGCAGGAATGGTGCGTATTCACATGCGTCCCTCTGCGGCCAAACCCGCCTTCGTATCCGTCAACCATCCATACAAAGCGCGCAATAAACGCAAAGAAAATAAGGGTAAACGCAATCACGCTCCAAACGCTCCCACCGCTTTCCGTCGCCTGCATGCTTTTTGAGGTATCGAACACACCCATGGGGTATTCAACCTTTACCTCATAGCGCTCGCCTTGCGCAAGTGTAGTTTCCCAGGTCAGATAATCATTTTCAGTACCCATTGCGTTGGAAGAAGCGACATCCGCCTTGTTCCATAGTACCTTGAGTGACTTGACATTGATCTCCTCAAACCAGCCGGGAATAAACGCATACGAGCATGTATTTTCCTCAAGCGTGTACATGTAAGATTGGTGAATGGAGAAATCAAAGGAGACCGTTTCCCCTGCCCGGTACGGCCGGTCAAGACTCACCCGGATGTAATCGCCGCCTTCGGCATTATATCTGATATCCGCAATATTGGGGGAGAGACCCTTGACGCTGTCAACATGGCTGTTGGGGATGCCGACTTTCACCCAGGTCAGCGGGCCCTCACTGGTATCGTCAAGCACCATCCAATCCAGGTGATATTTGATGTCCATGGTGCCGTCCTGCCGCATATCCACCGTGATGACATAGGTTTGAATTTCATCCAGAGGATCGGCCGCTTTTGCGGGCAACGCTGGCAGCATCAGAAGCAGGAGGAGTGCAACTAAGGCAATACGGGTTATATGTTTCATCTTCATACCTGCTTTCTCGTACCAAGCTGGCACTGTTGCTCCATCCTTGCAGAAACTGCCCGAATCTCCCGACATTTGCCGCTGTTCCAAATAAGTTTCCATGGCGTTGTCAGCATATTCCCTAGCCCCGCCCCTGATAGCCAGCTTTGGCACGGGATGACGGTACCATCCGGCGCTACGGCCATGTTGCTTAAGCAGGCTCCGCACGCCGGCGCCATCTTGAAGCCGATCTCGAACAGACGCTCCTCCCCCAGCCATCCGGGCGAGGTAAAGCTGCAGTCCATACCGGTTTCCCAGCAATACTTCTGGGCCTCCTGTAAAATCAGGTATAACGCGTCCTCGCTTAACTGCGTGCTGACGGACGCTTCGCGTGTTGCGCCGCCCGCCGGTATTAAGCCCGAACACGAAACATACTTCACATTGAGCCCGTTTAAGAACCGAAGCGTATCGGCGTAGTCCGCATTCCATGTGCATAGCGGGGTGTTGATGCTGACATTCAGCCCTGCATCTATGGCATACTTGATCCCCTGCACGGTCTTTTCCCAGCTTTTTGCGCCGACAAGCCGGTTGTGCGTTTCCGGGTCGTGCGAATATAGCGTAATCTGCACGCTGTCGAGGCTTGCTTCATAGAGTTTTTGGCACAGTTCTTCTGTCAGGCAGATGCCGTTGGTATTGAGCCGGGTAATAAACCATTTGGAGTATTCCACAAGCTCCACAAGATCAGCTCGCAACGTCGGCTCTCCGCCGGTAAACGTCAGCTGCGGGATGCGCGCCTCACGGCATTTGTCAATCACCTGCTTCCACTGCTCCAAAGATAGCTCTTCCGTATCTGAAAGTTCCTGCTCCGCTGCATAACAGTGCAGGCATTGGTTGTTGCAGTTCCAGCGGCTGTTTTTATGAAGGGAGCTGATCATCAGGTCCATGCGGTGGGGTGCCGTCATATACGGCGCATACTCCCCAAGAGATACAGCGCCAATCTCCTCTTTCGGTTCCCTGCCGTTTGCAACATCGTAAAGCGTGCTGATAATCCGCCACAGGTCGTCTTTGAGCGTGCCTTCCTTTACGGTGCGGTAAACACGCCGGGTTCTTACGACCGTCTTTTGAACGACGCCATCCCAATCGCCATCTTCAAGCGTTTTTCCGTCATACCGCTGAATTTCATCGATAAAGGCGGACAGTAATATCGCCCAGGAGGTGTTGATCGGAAGAATGTCCTGCCCGTTCAATATGACGACGCTTGGGGCGTTTTTGAATAAGCGCAGTACCGGCGGCACCAAATGCACCCGGACGACGCCTTCGCTGCCCGGGTTGAGCGTAATATGCTTAACTTCGTTTAGATGCTTGGACAGGTAGGCATATTCCAAAAAACCAATCATTGTATCACTCTCTCCATACAATTCATTGTTTGTAACAGATGCGCCATCAGGAAAATATAGTCACTTTCCCTTTATACTATTGCATATGCAACGCCATTTCAACTCCATTGATCAAGCAAAATGAATGCGCGCGGGTATGCCACAATGAGGAAAAACTTTTATGACGCTGCACAAATCATGGTTGACAATCGGAAGAAAAGCGCATACAATGTGCACAAACGAAAAACCGTTGAATAAGAAGAGTACGCAAAGGGATAGCTCACAGAGAGCCGCGGTGGTGGAAAGCGGCAGCGAATACCTTCGCCGAATGGACTTATGAGGGCAGCCGAACGGGAAATCTCCCTAGTAGTAGCTGACGGCACTCCCCTCCGTTACCTTGGGGGAAGACCTGTGTTGGCAGGTTGGTAAAGGCGGGCGCATTTTAGCGTCAAATCGGGTGGCACCGCAGAAGGATATAAGCTTCTGTCCCAATGACTGGGACGGGAGCTTTTTTGTTACCCTAATTGTGCAAGATTGAAAGGAGAACAACTATGGCACGCATTCCGCATCGGTTTTATTTAACAGAGGATCAGCTTCCGCAGCAGTGGTATAACCTGCGCGCAGATATGAAAGAGCAGCCTGCACCGCTCCTTATCCCCGGCATCAACAAACCCGCCGTGGAAAGCGACCTGTATCCCGTATTCTGCGAGAAGCTCGCCCATCAGGAACTCGATGAAACAACGCGCTATGTGGATATCCCCGGGCCAATTATGGATATGTACCGCATCTACCGTCCTTCTCCGTTGGTGCGCGCATACAATCTGGAAAAGGAACTGGATACGCCCGCAAAAATTTACTTCAAGTTTGAGGGCAACAATACCTCGGGCAGCCACAAGCTCAATTCCGCCATCGCCCAGGCGTACTACGCGAAGGAGCAGGGACTTTTGGGCCTGACTACCGAAACAGGCGCGGGCCAGTGGGGCACGGCGCTTTCGGAAGCGTGCGCCTATTTTAAGATACCGCTTACGGTGTTCATGGTGAAGGTATCAAGCATACAGAAACCTTACCGCAAAGCCATCATTGAAAACTTCGGCGCAACGGTGTGCGCAAGCCCAAGCACGCAGACAAACGCGGGCCGCGCCATACTTGCGGCCGACCCCGACAACAGCGGGTCCTTGGGCTGCGCTATATCCGAAGCCGTGGAGATGGCGGTATCTACGCCGGGCTACCGCTATGTGTTAGGCTCGGTCTTAAACCAGGTGCTGCTGCACCAGTCCGTCATCGGCCTGGAAGCGAAAAAGGCCATGGATATCTTAGGCGAATACCCCGATATCGTCATCGGCTGCGCGGGCGGCGGCAGCAACCTTGGCGGTCTGATCGGCCCCTACATGCGTGATAAACTCTTAAAAAAGGCAGACCCGCGCATCATCGCCGTGGAGCCTGCCTCCTGCCCGTCATTAACGCGCGGAAAGTACGCGTACGATTTCTGCGATACCGGCATGATCACGCCGCTTGCTAAAATGTATACGCTCGGCTGCACGTTCTCGCCTTCTGCCAACCACGCGGGCGGGCTGCGGTACCACGGCATGTCCCCTATCCTCTCCAAACTTTATCACGATGGGTACATGGAGGCGGTGTCCGTGGAGCAGACGCGCGTGTTTGAGGCAGCAACACAGTTTGCACGCTGCGAAACCATACTCCCCGCGCCCGAGTCCGCTCACGCCATCCGCGCTGCCATAGACGAGGCACTTTTATGCCGCGAGACCGGCGAAGCAAAAACCATACTCTTCGGCCTTTCTGGCACCGGCTATTTTGATATGACCGCCTATATGGCCTACCATAACGGCACCATGGCGGATTACATCCCCACCGACGAAGAACTTGAGAAGGGATTCTCAAAACTGCCGAACGTCCCCGAAACCATCGGCTGATGGTAAGCAAAGGGCGGATCAAACGACCCGCCCTTTGCTAGAGATTACGTTAGGGCTCTGCCCCAAACCCGCTTAGGGCTGTAACAGCCCTAAGAACCTTCACAAATGCGCTAGGAGTGTCTAGGGATTCCCAAGGGACGTGTTTCTTTGGTAGGAGCTCGAGGGCAAAGCCCTCGAAAAAAGGTTTATCGACAGCAAAGGGCGGATCAAACGATCCGCCCTTTTATTTGGTCTATGAATGTTAACCTTTTACACTGCCCAATGCGACGCCGCGCACAATGAACTTGGAAAGCAGCAGGTATATGATAATGACCGGGATAATGGCAATGGAAATAAGCATATACACTTGGCCCATATCAAACTTCAAAAAATCCGCGCTGCGCAGCTGTGCAATGAGGATGGGAAGCGTCTTGTTTTCCGCCGATTTCAATATGAGCGACGGCACAAAGTAGTTGTTCCACGAGGAAACGAAGCAGAAGATTGCCTGCACCGCCATCGCGGGCTTCATAATCGGCAGTACAATACGGTTGAACGTGCGAAACTCGTTCGCGCCGTCAATCCGCGCCGCCTCCACAATTTCCACCGGCAGCGAGGCCTCCATATACTGCTTCATAAAGAAGAACACAATGGGTGAAGCTACAGCAGGCGCAATGAGCGGAATAAAGGTATCCATGAGCTTGAACGTGCCCATCAGCTTCACAAATCCAAGCGCCGTTACCTGGGTGGGCACCATCATGATCATCATGATGAATGTGAACGCCGCCCGCTTAAACTTGAAATCATAGGCGTGGATGGCAAATGCCGTCATGGCGGAAAAATACGTCGCCACCAATGCTGTGCAGGCAGATACGAACAGGCTGTTGAGTACGCCCTTTACTACGGGGAGATTTTCATTATTAAGCAAGCTCTGCAGATTAAATCCGAACGAACCTCCCGGCAGGAACGTAAAGCCCTTTTGTATATCCGGGTGCGAACGGGTGGAATTGACAATGAGCACATAGAAGGAAAACAGGCACATCACTGTAAGCAGGATCAGCACGATGTAGCATACGGTCCTGGTCAGGTTTAATTGCAAGCGCGCGGCTGCGCCCTGGTTCTTGTTCATTTTCCGGCACCTCCCGCAAGCAGTTTGCGTTCCTTACGGCGCTTTCTCTGATCCTGTGTGAGGGAGCCGTATACAATCAGACTCAGCGCCCCCGTGATGATAAACAGAACCACGCTGAGCGCGCCGCCCAATCCGTAATTCTTGCTGAATAGATGGCTGTTGAGGAACATAATCAGTGTCATGCTTGTTCTATCCGGGTTTCCAGCGCCGTTTGTCAATATCTGCGGCACGTCGAACATCTGGATGCCGCCAATAAGGGATGTAATGAGCACATAGACAAATATGGGCCGCAGCAGCGGCATGGTAATGCGCCAGAACACCTGCGCGGGTTTTGCGCCGTCGATCTCGGCGGCTTCGATCAATGAAGTGTCAATGCCCATAATGCCAGCCATCAGTAATATGGTGGTATTTCCAAACCACATCAGGAAGTTCATGGTCACAATTAAGCCCCGCGTACCCGCAACCTCCGATAAAAACCGGTAGGGCGTGTTTATGATACCAAGGCTCTGCAGGATGTTGTTGATGGGGCCCGCGTCTGAAAAGAGCGTAAAGAACAGCATCGCAAACGCGGACGCCATAATGAGATTGGGCAAATATATGATGGTCTTAAAAAATCCGGTTGCCCGCAAGCGGAGCCGAAGGTTGGTAAACCAGCCCGCCAGAAGCAGCGAGACAAGAATTTGCGGAATAAAGCCGATCACCCAGATCAGCATGGTATTGCCGAAGTACTTTCCCAGATCGCTTTCAAACAGCTTCTGGAAGTTCCCCAGCCCCACAAAGTTTGGGCCAATGTGTTTGAGGCCCGACATATAGTTTTCAAAAAAGCTGTTATAGAACGTAGAAATCAGCGGGACAAGCGAAAATACGACATATACGAGAAAAAACGGAATGAGGAATATATATCCCCACTTTGCGTAGCTGATGGACCCGCTCTTTTTGCGGATGGCCACCTGATTCGATACGGTTTTCATGTTTTCACCTCATTGCAAAAGCCCGCCAGATAAGCAGCTAATAAAAATGGGGTGCAGGATGAGGCATACGGGCATGCCCCATCCTGCACGGTCCGATCTAGCTGCGCCGCCTTCGCGCAGCGGGAAGTTCTTACTTGGTGAGCTCGGGATGCTTTTCGATGACCGCGGTGTAGAAGTTTTCGAGTGCCTGTTCCTTGGTGACCTTGCCGTCAAAGTAATCCTTGAAGGCGGTCTGGAACTCTTCGGTCATGGTCTGGTCATAGGGGGAGATGTTGCTCATGTCGATCTTGGGCGCGGCTTCCGCAAAGAGGGCGATGTGGTTCTGTCCGCCCAGGAAGTCGGATTTGAAGTCGCTTGCGCCAAGCTCGTTCATGGCCTGTACGTTGTTGGTGTAGTCCTGCGTATCAACAGTGATCTGCTTGAGGGTTGCGGGATCGCAGGAGAGGGTGTACATGATGTCATGTACGAGAGACTTATTGTCCGTGCCGGCTGCGGCGCAGATCCAGGTGCCGCCCCAATAGTAGCTGGCGGGACCTTGGCAGACCGCGTAATCGCCATAGATGCCGTTGCCTACTTCAAGCTTGCCGCCCTCGGCTTCCGGGGTTGCAAGAGAGTTGCCAAGCAAGGTGAAGTTGATGCCCCAAGTGGAGTAGAAGAAGCCAAGCACTTTGCCGGCCGGGCCCTGATCCGCCTGCCATTCGGGCGCCCACAGGGAGGTCTTGTTGTTATAATTCTTATCGGTATAGAGCTTGGTCTGGTCTACCCAGCGCATCATGTTGGGATCGATGACGATCTTGTTGTTCGCATCCACCCAAGGCGCGGAAATGTTGTTTGCAAATGTGCGATAAGCGTCGTCATAGCCGGAGAGCATCTTGTAGCCCTTAGCGGCAGCCTGCTCGGCCACGGCGTCAAACTTGTCCCAGCTGGAGAGCGCTGCCTGTACGGCAACGGGATCGTCGGTGCCAAGGACGTCTTTGGCGATGGAGCGGCGGTAAGCAAACAGGCCCGGGGTCGCCTGCCAAGTGGTGCCCTTTTGTACGCCGTTGCTGTCTGTGACGATATCACGGGTGTACTGGTACTGTCCGGCAAGATCATCCGCGGTCAGGCCAATATCGTTAACGACGTCGAGCGTATAGTCGGTGTTGACATATTTGAGCGCATAGTCCGCTTCAATCAGGAAGATGTCAATCTTATCGTCCGCAGCGGCGTTTTCCTGGTTGAGCAGCGCTTCATCCAGCGCATTCTGGTAAGCGTTGTCCTGGCTGGGGGTAATCACGAAATTGACCTTTACGCCTTCGGGAATGAGGCCGGGCTTTTCAAAGTAATCGGTGAAACGGGATTGGAATTCTTCATTCCAGCAATAGATGTTGAGAACTTTTCATTCTTCCGCAGCGGGTTCAGCGGGAGCCGCGGATTCTCCGGCGGGGGCGGGGGCTGTGCTGGTTTCAGCGGGGGCGGCAGGCTCCGTGGTCGGCGCGCAAGCCACAGCGGAAAGCAGCATTGCAAGTGTCAGTAACAGTGCAAGCATTTTTTTCACGGCGTTCATTGTGATCCTCCTTATGTTATAGCGTGTTTGGCATACGTGGTACATGCCAAATCGTACAGTCCTGCGATCGTCGGAGGCCAAATATAGAACGCCTCCGTTTGCTATGTGATCCGTTTTACCGATTTGCCGGGCAGCAGCCGCCCTGTGATCATGACCTGCTCGGTCACCGCAGTCTTGGGGTTTTCTATGCGATCAATCAGGCGGCCTGCCGCCTCGCGTCCTATGCTCACCGTATCCTGCCGGACTGTCGTAAGTACGGGCTGCATGACCTGGGAGAGATAAATTCCGTCAAACCCCGCTACGCTGATATCCTCCGGAATTCTTAAGCCCATTTCGTCGAGCACGTTGCGCCCGCCGATGAATGAGAAATCGTCCGGGTACATAATGCAGGTAGGCCTGTCCGGCAAACGAAGCAGGGCGCGGGTGGCTTCTGCGCTTGAAGCGGGATCGTGGTAAAGCGCGCGTTTGATATACGTTTCCGGAATTGTAATGCCAAATTCCTGGCAGGATCGGTAAAAGCTTGCGATACGCTTTTGGGTAACGGCTGTATCTTCTCCGTGGATAAAAGCAATTTTTCTGTGGCCCTGTTCGACAATGTAAGCAACCAGATCTCTGACGCATTGCACGTTGTTGGAAAGTATGGCCGTTTTTTCATTGAATACGTGATCGATGGTGACGACGGGGATTTCGCTTTGCACCAGTTCCACCACAGC
>JAEXTB010000333.1 GCA_023453725.1 Bacillota bacterium
CTGGGCTGCTGCCGCAGAGGCTGCTGCCTGTGGTATTTCAGGAAAGCGGCATATCGCCGCAGTCGGGAGCAAGCGAGCTCACGCGCGTACAAAGAAAGGCGCTTGTGCAGACGCTTAAGGCGCTGCCCGTGACCGTAAAGGGAACACGCTCCATCCAGGAGGCGATAATTACCCGCGGCGGCGTTTCTACGAAGGAAGTTCAGCCTTCCACAATGGAATCAAAAATTGTGCCGGGGCTGTACTTTGCCGGTGAGCTTTTGGATGTGGACGCGATGACGGGCGGATATAACCTGCAAATCGCATGGTCGACAGGCGCGCTTGCCGGCATGCTCAAAGGCGCGCAACAGGAAACGGAGGCATAGCATGACGCTGCACATTGCGATAGACGGCCCCGCCGGGGCAGGGAAAAGCACCATTGCAAAGGCGGTGGCGCGGCAGCTTTCCATTCCTTATCTTGATACCGGGGCCATGTACCGCACACTTGCGCTGTTCGCATTGCAAAACGGCGTGAGCCCGCAGGACGGCCCGGGTGTGGAACAGATATTGCCGCAGGCGGATATTCAGATCGTCTATCAGGAAAACGCACAGCATATGCTGCTCAACGGCGAGGACGTAACGTCAGGCATCCGTACGCCGGAAGTAAGCAAGGGCGCTTCGGATATCGGCGTACACCCGCCGGTACGTGAAAAGCTGGTGGAACTGCAGCAGCAGGTGGCAAGGCAAGGGGATATCGTCATGGATGGGCGGGATATCGGCACCGTTGTAATGCCCGAAGCAGCGTATAAATTTTTTGTCACGGCTTCCGCGCACGAGCGGGCGCTCAGGCGATATAAGGAAATGCTTGACCGCGGGGAGACACCGCCCTCTATTGAAGAAATGGAGCAGACCATACTTTCGCGGGATCATACCGACTCCACGCGCGCCTGCAATCCGCTAAGGCAGGCGGAGGATGCGCTGCTGATTGATACCTCGGATTTGACCATCGAGCAGAGCGTACAGTGCGTGCTTGACGCCATACGCATGAAAAGCCGCGCGTAAAGGAACGCCGTACCCCGCAAACAGGAGGATCACATGCTCTACGTATTATTTAAATACTTATTGGCGCCGTTCTTATGGCTGCTCTATCGGCCTATGATTATCGGCCATGAAAACTTGTTTATTAAGGGTAAGGCAATCTTCGTCTCGAACCATATTTCTATGGCTGATCCCATCATGCTCGCCGTTGTTTCGCCGCGGTTTATTCATTTCATGGCAAAATCGGAACTTTTTAAAAGCCCGATCGGCAATGCGTTTTTTCGCTTGTTTCTTGCATTTCCTGTAAATAGGAAGCAATCGGACATGGCTTCCTTAAAAAACGCCATTCGTGTTTTGGAGAAAGGCAATGTATTTGGCATATTCCCCGAAGGCAAGCGGGCGGTAACCGATGAGATGGATGTATTTGAAAAGGGCGCGGCTTTTTTGGCAATACGCTCCGGCGCGCCGATTGTCCCTATCTACCTGCATCGCGATACCTACAACAAAATGCATCTGCGTATGGCCGTGGGAAAACCGATACTCGTCGGCAGCCTTGTCGCCACAACGCCCAAGAATAAGCTCATTGATGTAGTAACGGACGAAATCAGCGACGCCATGCGCGTGTTGCAGTCCATGGCGGGGGCATAATGATGCAGATACGTTTGGCGCAACATGCGGGCTTCTGTTTTGGGGTTAAGCGGGCGGTGGAGCATGCGCTTTCCCTTGCAAACCCGGAACAGCCTGTTTACACATTGGGGGATATCATCCATAACAGCGCTGTGGTGGAAGAACTCAGGGAGAAGAATATACTCCCGCTTCGTGGAGACGAGTGGAAGACGCTGCCCGAAGGAACCACGCTCATCGTTCGCTCGCATGGGGCTTCGCCGGAGGTGTTTGCGCTGTGTAAAGATCGGGGCGTTCATGTGGTGGATACCACCTGCCCGTTTGTCAGCCGCATCCACAGCATTGTAAGTGTGGCAGCACAAAAAGGACATACTGTTTATATTGCGGGGGAGGCACAGCATCCCGAGGTTGAAGGTACGCGCGGCTGGGCTGGGGAGAGTGCAGTTGTAGTAGGGGATGCTGATGAGGCGTTGGCGCTTCCAACAGACCATTGCCCCGCAACGCTTGTTGCGCAGACGACAATTGAGCGGAATCGCTTTGAACAGATACGGGACGCGCTCCAAAGTCGCTGCCCCGATCTGTATGTGGAAGATACCATCTGTCATACAACAGCCGTACGTCAGAAGGAAGCCGAGGAACTCAGCCGCGTATGCGATGTAATGATCGTTGTAGGGGGGCGCAAAAGCTCCAATACGCAAAAACTTGCAAAGGTATGTCAGAAACACTGCAAACGCACGTATTCCGTAGAGAATACGGGCGAACTTTTACTTGAAAAAATCAATTCCAATGATATAATAGGTATTGTTGCAGGCGCATCAACGCCGCAATGGATGATTAGGGAGGTTGTAACAGTAATGAACGAACTGGAAAAAACGACGGTCGAATCCACCGAAGCTACTCCGGCTCAGGTAGAGGCCCCAGCGGCAGAAGCAGCACCGGCTGTGGAAGCTGAGGCGACCGCCGTCAAAGAGCCCATCGCAGCTTCCGCTGCACAAGACACCGAAGCAGCCGATTCGGGTGACAGCTTTGCTGAAGCCTTTGAAAAGACTTTGGTGCGCATACGCAACGGCCAGGTCCTCACCGGCACCGTTGTGCAGATCGCAGAAGGCGAAGTATGCGTCAACATCGGCTACAAATCTGATGGGTTCATCCCTAAGAACGAGTTTTCCTCCGACCCGGATGTCAACCCTGCAGACGTTCTCAAGGTTGGCGATCCCATCGAAGTAGAAGTCATAAAGGTCAACGACGGCGAAGGCAATGTGCTCCTTTCCCGCAAGAGCGTGGAAGGCAAGAAGCTCTGGGAACAACTCATGTCCGAAACGGATATCGAGGGCCGCGTATTTGATGCAGTCGGCAAAGAGGTCGTCAAGGGCGGCCTGATCGCCTCCATCAACGGCGTCCGCGCGTTTGTGCCTGCCTCCCATGTATCCACAAAGTATGTTGAAAACCTGACGGAGTTTGTGGGCCAGCCCATGAAGCTCTCCGTGATCGAGGTGGACAAGGCCCGCAAGCGCATCGTTGCTTCCCAGAAGAACGTGCTCATCGCGGAGCAGGAAGCCGAAAAGAAGCAGCGTTGGAAGACGCTCGAAGTGAATTCCAAGATAACCGGCGTTGTACGCAGGCTCACGGATTTCGGCGCGTTTGTTGACATCGGCGGCATCGATGGCCTGATCCACGTAACGGATATCGCCTGGGGCCGCGTCAAGCATCCTTCCGATGTTTTGAAGATCGGCCAGCAGGTCGAAGTTGTTGTACTCAATGTGGATGTTGAGAAGGAACGCGTTTCTCTGGGTTACAAGCAGCTCCACGCAAAGCCCTGGACGCAGGCTGCGGAAAAGTACCCCGTTGGCAGCGTTGTGGAAGGCAAAGTTGTCCGTATCGTGCCCTTCGGCGCGTTTGTGGCGCTTGAACCCACAATCGATGGCCTCATCCACATCTCTCAGGTCAGCGTAAGGCGCATTGCGAAGGTTGAAGATGAAATCAACGTTGGCGATGTTGTGCGCTGCAAGGTGCTTGAGGTAAACCCGGAGGCCAAGCGCATCAGCTTGAGCCGCAAGGACGTCATATTGGAAGAGAATCCTGAAATCGCCGAGCAGATCGCTGCCGAGCGCGCAGAGCGCGACCGCCAGTTTGCACAGCGCCAGGAGCAGCGTGCAACGGAGCGCCAGCAGCGTGACCAGCAGCGTGCAACCGCTCCCCGTCCCGCGCAGGAGCGTGCGCCGCAGCAGCCCCGTACGGAGCGTGCACCGCAGTCTTCCGCTTCCTTTGATAGGCCGGACCGCGAACGCCGCCCCCGCCGCAGTGAGGATGGCGATTACGATCTGCCGCCGGTTCAGTCCACCACCACGAGCCTTGCGGATCTGTTCCAGGGCTTCAACATGGATGAGCTTGAATCCGAAAAGTAAGGCAAGACCCTGATTGGGGTAAAACCTGAATGTATGAAAAGAACCGGTGCGTGCACCGGTTCTTTTTTGATTCGCACGCTAAAATAATTTTATCGTACATTAAACAAAGTATGCTTGAAAATGTTCTTAAATAAGTGTATGATAAGCGGGTAGAAAGCATTAATCGTTAGTTAACACCACTAAAACACGAACGAATGGAGAAAGAACGCATGCGAAAGGTCGCACTTGTCATGGGCAGCGACAGCGATCTCAAAGTGCTCGAACCCGCAATAGACACACTGCGGAAGTTCGGGATTCCGTTTGAGGTGCGGGTGCTTTCTGCGCACCGTACGCCGGGGCAAGCTGCGCAGTTTGCGCAAAGTGCTGTGGAAAATGGCTTTGGCGTTATTATTGCGGCAGCCGGAAAAGCGGCGCACCTTGCAGGCGCAATGGCAGCAAATACGCTTTTGCCCGTTATAGGCATTCCGGTGCAGGCGAGCGCGCTCGATGGGATGGATGCGCTTCTCGCAACAGTCCAGATGCCTGCAGGGATTCCCGTTGCTACCGTCGCCATCAACGGCGCTCAGAATGCAGCTATACTTGCGGCACAGATCCTTGCTTTAGAAGATAAAACACTTTTCGATGCGCTTGTTGCGCAGCGCAGTGAAATGGAGAGGCTTTCCATTGAGAAGGATCGGGCCATCCGAGAACGGTATTTGCAGGGCTAGGGAACATTCCCCCGGTCCTGTTTTATGTTAATGGCGATTGATTGAAAAAAGGAGTAACGACAATGGAAAAGACCAAGCAGTTATATGAAGGCAAGGCTAAAAAAGTATATGCGACTGCGGATGATGCGTTCTGCATCGTTTCCTATAAGGATGATGCGACTGCCTTTAACGGCGAAAAGCGCGGCACCATACTTGGAAAAGGTGCTATCAACAACCGCGTCACCAACAACCTGATGCAGCTATTGGAGAAAGAAGGCATTCCAACCCATTTTGTGGAAGAACTTTCCGATACCGAAACATTGGTAAAGAAAGTAACCATTGTGCCGCTGGAAGTGATCGTACGCAATATTGCGGCGGGCTCGCTCTCTAAGCGCCTGGGCCTGCCGGAGGGAACGCTGATGAAGCGGACGGTACTGGAATACTGCTACAAGGATGATGCGCTTGGGGACCCGATGGTAAACGAATACCACATATTCGCTTTGGAGCTCGCCACGCCGGAAGAATTGGAACTGATTTCGCGTTACTCATTTAAGATCAACGGAATTCTTACGAGGCACCTGCAATCCGTCGGCATTGAGCTCGTGGATTTTAAGCTGGAATTCGGGAAAACGCCCGAAGGAAAACTTGTCCTTGCCGATGAGATCTCTCCGGATACCTGCCGCTTTTGGGACAGCGCCACAAAGAAGAAGCTCGACAAGGACCGCTTCAGACGCGACCTTGGCGACGTGGAGGATGCGTATATTGAAATTCGTAAACGCCTGATGGGCGAGTAAAGGCAAATTCCATGTACAACGAATTGCACGAGGAATGCGGGCTTTTTGGGATATATAGTAAGTCCGGGGAAGAGGACGTCGCCTCGCTGGCGTACTACGCGCTTTATGCGCTGCAGCACCGCGGGCAGGAAAGCTGCGGGATTGCAGTAAACGACGACGGTCTCATCACAGCCTATCGGGACGCCGGCTTAGTCAATGAAGTGTTTCATGCGCAAACGCTTAAGAAACTAGGCCGTGGGAAGATGGCAATCGGCCATGTGCGCTACGGCACCACCGGGAACGACGCCCGTTTAAATGCCCAGCCGCTTGTCATCAACCATGTGAAGGGCCGCATGGCGCTTGCGCACAACGGCAACCTTACCAACGACGCCCAGCTTCGGGAAGAACTTGAACTTGCGGGCTCCATATTTCATACCACCAGCGACAGCGAGGTCATCGCCTACATCATTACCAAAGAACGGTTAAGTGCACCTTCAATTGAGGCGGCGGTTTCAAAGGCCATGTACCGCTTAAAAGGCGCATATTCACTGGTGATCCTTTCTCCCACTAAGCTCATTGCGGTACGCGATCCCATGGGCTTCCGGCCGCTGTGCATCGGGCAGTTGGGGGAAAGCTATGTGTTTGCCTCGGAAAGCTGCGCGCTTATGAGCATTGGAGCAACGTTTGTGCGCGACGTGCTGCCCGGCGAAATCGTTGTGGCGGACGCGAATGGCCTCAGGAGCATTACCGAACATTGCGGTGCCCCTAAGACTTCCCTGTGCGTGTTTGAACTGATCTATTTTGCCCGGCCGGACAGCGTGATTGACGGCAGCAGCGTGCAGACGGCAAGGCAGCGTGCGGGTGCTTTTTTAGCGCTCGAGCATCCGGTGCAGGCGGACGTTGTCGTCGGCGTGCCGGATTCGGGCATTGATGCCGCCATCGGTTACGCCCGCCAGTCCGGCATTCCGTACGGTGTTGGGTTTATCAAAAACAAGTATATTGGCCGCACGTTCATACAGCCGACGCAGGCGGGGCGGGAAGATCAGGTACGCATCAAATTGAACCCTATCGCGGCTACCGTGGCGGGAAAACGAGTGGTGCTCATTGACGATTCGATCGTGCG
>JAEXTB010000017.1 GCA_023453725.1 Bacillota bacterium
GGGTGGGATAATTGAGGGGGTTCTCAGGGCTTTTACGGCCCTGAGCGGGAGCTTGAGGGCAGAGCCTTCAACGTATCTTTGGCGGCAGTTGCCATAATCAGGGAGCTTTCTATTGTACGTTTGCCCATGCCAACTTATAATTGGGGGAGGGGGTGTGCCGGGGGATGAAGCGGTGGGTTCTATTGCCAAACGCGCAGTTTCGCACAAGGCTGGTGGCGCTCTATATCCTCATCGCGCTGATCCCGCTTGTGCTGTTTGCGCTTGTGAGCGGGGCCGTCTCTATCTCCCGCGCCCAGAATACCGCAAGCTCTCACACGGCGCAAATGGTTAGTCAGGTCAGCAATTCGATTGATGTTTACATTCAGAGCATCGATAAAATGGCAAATCTCATATCGCTTTCCCTGAATGCGGAAGGCGACGAAGCGGAACAGGGCGGCCTTTCAGACGTTTCATTTTCCCGCAGTGCGCTTGGCGGCACGCTAGGAAACATTGCATCCTCGCACCCGGAGATTGCGGGCATACTTTTGGCCATGGAAGATGAACGCTATGTCCCTGTGGGCATGTCAAGAATTTCCCGCGATCCGTTCCGGGAGGAGGAATGGTACCAGCGCGCAGTCAAAACACCCGATAAAATTGCGCTTGTCAACAGCATTGCGGGGCGCAATGTGACGCTAAACGGGGATACAAGCACGGACAATGTATTTTCTCTTGCAAAGGCGGTCAGAGACCCGGATACGGGTGAAGTGCTTGGCGTGGTGCTCTTTGACGTGCGGCATGATATTTTAAAAGAGTCCATCAACAGCATTACGATTGGCGAAAACGGCTTTGTGTTTGTGGCGGACGCGCAGGGCGGCATCATTTACACGCCGCTCAACGATATCGTCTACCGCGTCAATCCCCAGTGGCTTACGGCCGGGGACGCCATATTCCCTGTCACCATACGCGGCGCAGACTACCAGATTCATGTCAAAAGCTCCCCCTACACCGGATGGAAGACTGTGGGCGTATTCGCACTTGAAGAAGTTATGAGCAACGTCAATTCTATGCTTGTGATGCTCATCATTGCCATGGTTGTTTCCATCGCCATCATTTCACTTGTGGCGCTGCCGCTTTCCAATTCCGTGACAAAGCCGCTTTTAAAACTCCAGCGGCTGATGAAACAGGCCGAATCGGGCGACCTCACCGTACACTTCAATACACAGTACCATGATGAAATCGGCGAACTGGGCAACAGCTTCAACCATATGCTCAGCCGCATCGACGATCTTATTCACCAGGTTTACGAGGAGCAGCAGAACAAGCGTGACGCAGAAATGAAAAGCCTGCAGGAGCAGATCAAGCCGCACTTTCTGTATAACACGCTCGATACCATCAGCTGGATGGCGCGCGAATACGAGGCGGCGGATATTGTGCGGCTGGTGGACGCGCTCACCAGCATGTACCGCATCGGGTTAAGCCAGGGACGGGACGTCATCAGCGTGGAGCAGGAAATCTGCCATGTGTCCAATTATCTCTACATTCAGGAAATTCGCTACAAATCCAAATTAAAGTATCGGATCGAGACCGACCCCGCCACGTTAAACGTCCAGGTTCCCAAACTCATTTTGCAGCCCCTCGTGGAAAACGCAATCTACCACGGTATCAAGAAAAAACGCGGCGGCGGCACCATTGCCATTCAAACCGAACGCAAAGAGGATTGCATTTGTTTTACCGTACGGGACGACGGCGCGGGCATGAACGCGGAGCAGCTTAAATTGTTGCGCGCCGGGCTTATGGAGGAGAGCGGGCAGCAAAGCTTCGGGCTCTTTTATGTCAAGGAACGTATCCGCCTGTATTATGGCGAAGGGTATTCCATCCATGTGGACAGCGCGCCTGATGAAGGCACTGTTGTCGTTTTGTGCCTGCCGCACAGTATGTTGCCAGTAAAGGAAGCGAACAGCGATGTATAAGATATTGATCGCAGACGATGAGGAAATCATCCGCCGGGGCATAGCCAAGCTGCTGCAGAAAGACCCGGAACTTGCCGTGGTGGCCGAGGCGGAGGATGGTGAAATGGCGCTGGAGCTTGCCACCATGCACTTGCCGGATATTTTGCTTGTGGATATCAACATGCCCTTTTTAAACGGGCTGGAATTTATAGAAAAGCTGGGCGATCTATTAAAAAACGCCGTCATCATTGTCATTACCGGGTATGATCAGTTTGCCTATGCGCAGCAGGCGTTAAGGCTCAAGGCATTTGACTATTTATTAAAACCGCTGTCGGAGAACCTGTTTTTTGAATGTATCAAAAATGCCAAGGAGCATCTTGCACGGCACAACAAGCAGGTGCAGTATCTCAACTGGGCGCGCCTGCAGATTGAAAAATACCGCCCCGCGCTGTCCGCGGAGTTTACCGGACGCTGGCTCAAGGGCTATTTCAGTTTGACCGAGGTGCAGGACCAGGCGGAAACACTCTCCCTTGCGCTGCCGGATGGGGAGACGGGACTCGTATTGTTCCGCATGACGGCGGACTCGCTCCAGACGGAGTTGGAGTGGGAGGAGCAGATGCTCTATTATGCGGCGGAAAATATTGCGCGGGAGGTATTTGCGCCCTGTTCTCCGGTGCTGACCGGGGAGGCGGGGGGAGGCGACCTTGTGCTGGTCTGTTCCGCCCGGCCGGAAAAGCAGTTTTTGGAGTGCGCGGCGGCAGCAAGACGATATTTGCAAGAGCATCTCCCCGTGCAGGTGCTGCAGGTTGTAAAAGTGAAAGAAAACTGGGCGGAAATGCCGCATGCCATGGACGAGGCGGCGGAGGAGATGGAGCAGCTTGCGCAGTCTCCCTCCCTTATGCGGGATGTGCGCGCGTATATGGACGCGCACTTTATGGAGGAACAATTCTCCCTGCAGGAGGTGGCGGAAAAGATGCATGTTTCCCCGCAGCACCTAAGCCGCGTATTTCGGCGGGAGACCGGGATTACGTTTATGGAGCATATCACGCGGCTTCGCATCCGGCGCGCGTCGGAGCTGCTGGCGCAAAAAGAAATCAGGATTTACGAAATCGCAGAGCAGATCGGCTATTCGAACCAGCATTATTTCAGCAGCGCGTTTAAGAAAGTTTTGGGCGTTTCCCCCATGGAATACAGACGCAGTATGAAAAAGGAGTAGGACATATGCGAACCCTCCGCGTTTCAAGTTTGATGATTGCGCTTCTTATGCTGGCGCTTTGTTCAGGCTGCGCAAAAACGCAGGAGACGTTGGCGGTTGAATATGTCATCGGCGTATCGCAGGCCAATATGCGCGAACCGTGGCGGCTGGTACTTACCCGCGAAATTCAGGAGGAAGCAAAAAAATATAAGAACGTCCGCCTGGTGTTTACCGACGCCACACAGGACAGCAAAAAGCAGATTGCGGATATCGAACGGCTGCTTGGTTATGGCATTGACCTGTTGATTGTGTCGCCCACCAACGCGGAGGAACTCACCCCCGTTGTCAGCCGGGTGTATCAGGAGATCCCCGTTATTGTGCTCGACCGGGCGGTGGAGGGGTATGACTATTCGCTCTTTATCGGCCCAGACAACCAGCGCATCGGCAGGCAGGCGGGGCAGGCCGTAGCGCAGATGGCGGAAGAATGGGCTTATGGCGGGGGCATGGATGCAAAAACCAAAATGCAGGTGCTGGAAGTGTTTGCGGAATCCAACTCCCAAGCCACGGAGGAACGCAGCGCGGGGTTTCGGGATGAAGTTGCGGGAAACAGCAACGTATCCGTTCGCCCGTATGCGCTCAAAAACCAATTGCGGGATACCGCGGAGGACGCGCTTTTGCGTGATCGCGCCGCTTTGGATGGGATAGACGTGGTGTTTGCCCACAGCGACGATATCGCTTTGGGCGTTTCCCGTGCGCTGCATACGCTCCATAAGGACGGCTCCATCCAAATTATCAGCATTGATGGGTACTCGGGCGAAAATGGCGGATTGGAACTGGTGAAGAAGGGCATCATCAGCCAGACGGTTACCTGCCCAACGGGCGGAAAGGAAGCAGTTCGCTATGCCATTGAAATACTGGACGAAGTCCAAGGCGTACCCAAACAGGTGATCTTGCGCAGCCACAGCATAATAAAAGAAAATGTGGAAGGCTATGAGCGTATGCGGCAGACTCTCCCGCGTGAAATGAAGCGCTCCATACGCGTGGGATATGCCCAGGTCGGGCAGGAAAGCTCCTGGCGGCTTGCCAACAACGCCTCCATCCAGGCCGCCGCGCATGCGTTCAATATCGATCTGACCGTGATTGACGCCAACCAGAGCCAGCTAAGGCAGGTGGAAGCGGTACGAAGCTTTATCAAAGAAGAAGTGGATGTTATCGTCATTTCCCCGGTCGTGAATACCGGATGGGATACGGTGCTTCGTGAAGCGAATGAGGCCGGTATTCCGGTCTTGTTGAGCGACCGTAATATAGAAGTGCCGGATGAAGATATGTTTTTGACGTTCATCGGCGCGGATTTCAAGGAAGAAGGCCGCCGCGCCATGCGATGGATTTTGAACAATGTACCTGCGGATGAAAACGCGCGCGTCATGAACATTATGGAGCTGCAGGGCACGGTCAACGCCACCCCCACCGTGGAGCGCAAGCAGGGGTTTGAATCACTTCTTCAGAAGAACGCGCAATACCGCATTGTCCATTCCGAAAGCGGAGACTTTACGTATGAGGGCGGAAAACAAATTGTGGAGCGGTATTTGAAAGAGAACGCCTGGGATATCGATATTATATTTGCACACAACGACGATATGGCGCTTGGCGCGATTGAGGCGCTCGAAACGCACGGCCTGAAGCCGGGCAGGGATATTAAAATTGTTTCGGTGGATGGCACAAAAGCTGCCCTTAAGGCGATTGGAGCGGGCAAGCTCAACTGCTCGGTGGAATGCAGCCCTCTGTTGGGCCCCCAGCTGATGAAAGCCGTCTCGGACCTCATGGCAGGGAAGGAGCTGCCGCTGCGCATTATTACGGATGAAGTGGTGTTTACACAGGAAAACGCGCAGGATGCCCTGCCGGGGCGAATGTATTAAAACCGTGTATTCCTGCGGATTTCTTTGATAAATACAGGGAGGAAAGCATAAGGATAAGGAGCCGATGAAAAGGAGTGGTATCCATGCAGCCTCCCATTGCCCAAAGAACGTTTTTGCTCAACCAGGCGGAATTTGCGTTTACACTGCGCAAGCTTTTTACGGACCGTGCCCAATGGACGCGGGAGCTGATACTCCTTTCCGCCTTGGAAGGAGGCGCCACGGAGGCTGTGCAGGCGCGCCTGAACCGCAACTCGCAGGATCTGTCCGCACTGATTCGCCAGTTGTATGGGGAACGTAACGCTACAGAGTTTGAGGGGATACTCAAAGTCGAAAACGCGCTGATACTCGAGTTTATCAATGCCATAAAATCCAATGACACGCAGCGTATTGACCGGATTAATACGCAGTGGTATGCGGTTGCGGACAATGCCGCCCAGTTTTTATCCACCATGAACCGCTTTTTTGATCAGAACGAGTTTCAAACCGCATTTTACGACCTCATATATAAGACGCAAGAAGAAGCAATGCAGATTCTATCCGGTGACTACGGGCAAAGCATTTCGGCGTATGATCAGCTTATGGATCGTTTGATGCAGATGGCGGACGACATTACATTTGCCGTTATGCGTCAGCTCCAGATATAACCCATTTAGAACCTTAAGATCTGATTGTATCAGAACCGGAATGGAACAATAGTCATATAAGTTGTATCCGCATTCAAAGTCATAAAAACCATCAAACAAAAAAGCCAGTGCAAGACTGGCTTTTTTGCTGCTGTGGGCTGCTTATGCATCCCACAATTCGCATGTTTTTGTTACTTGCTGATCTGTCTCCGCCGCTTGGTTGCCGCAATACAGACCGCGCTTGCGAACAGAATGAACCCATAGCCGATCCAAGCGGGCATATCCCCGGTCTTGGGCGGCATGACGGAAAGGGGAACGAGTTCGCTTACGACCGCAAACGCTCCCAGCGTGTTGACGCGTATGGTAAGCATCCCATCCACCACCTTGGCGGTATAGGTGACAATGCGTCCCGTTGTTTCGTTGTATTGCAGGACTTTGAGCGTATTGCCCTCATATTCAGGCCCTACTTGGAAGGAAACCTGCATGGGGCCGAAGTTCTTCCCGGAAAGGGAAAGCTGCTGCATGCCGAGCACCGTGTGATTGAGTGCAGCCACCGTGAGCGCTGTGCCTGCTTTGCCGGAGCGGGTGAGACTTGCTGTTTGCAGCCTTGCTCCCGAGGAGAAGTTGCCTTTTACATCCACACCGCTGCCGCCTGCCGGGATAGATGTGCCGGGGGTTAACGTGGTTCGTTCTCCGCCCGAACCCGTGCCGGTATCGGGTGCTGTGGCAAGCTTAATCTCTGTACGGTTTCTTACGCGTAAGCGCGGGATGAAGGAACCTGCTCCGCTTGTGTCCACTGTGATGGAGCCTAAGCCGACGGCCTCAATGTAATCGCCCTTTTTCAGGCTGCTAAGGCCCGCATAGTCCGGCATGATGTAGCCATCAATGAACACACGCGCGGTACCGGTGGAATCTGTCACCAGTATGGTCTCCAGCGTGCCTCCGCTCGCATAACCAAGGTCAGCAATGGTACCTGATACCTTCATTAGGTTGCCGGTGTTGGCGGCGCTCATGGCGTTGGCTGCCGTTACCGCTGCGGGAGTAATGGGGGCTGCTTGGCCCACTTTTTCAATGCTGCTTACTGCAAGCTGCCGTTCTCCGTTGTAGGAACTTGTTGTGCCGGTTACACGCACCACATCCCCAATTTTGTAGTTGCCCGCCACGGGGAACAGGTTGATACCGCGCGTGCCGTCCTGAATGTAGATGCAGTCAAAGAACGCGGTGCGCTGGTCGAAGCCAGAGGCATTGGAGGTTACCGTGCCGCGAACTGTGAATTCCTTTCCTTCTGGCGCGGCGTGTACATCGGTAATGCTGCTGATTTCAACGGGGTTTATGCTCTTGATGATGTTTTGAAGTATGGTAAAGTTGCTGTATTCGGGCATTTCCCAGTTATCCAATTCAATTTCAAAGTTGCTCATAAAAGCGGATCCGGCAACAATAACGGTAGAAGTCTTCCCGTTTGCGTGCGTTACCGTTTCGGAAGCGGCGACCATATACCTACCGTTATATTTGGGGGTGGTAATACCGCCTATTCCGTCCTTATCATCGTCTGAAGAATAGCTGGTATCATGCCCAAACACCATGGCGCTCACATTTGAGGGAAGGGTTGCTGCGGGATTGTCACTTGCATCCACAACGTGAACGGTACTGCCGCCATAGTTTGAATACACCTGTTTATCCGCACTCACCCGGGCAAGGAACGGGTTTGACATGTTGTAATTGGTCAGGTACAGGCGCGGGGATTGGCCGCCGTTGTTCTTATCGTCCTTAATTTCGTCATCGGTCAAGCGAAGCGAAGCGCCGATGGCCTTCAAGATGCTGTTTTGCTGCGCCGCCATGTGCTGGCTTGCAGGTAAAGTATGAGGCGTACCGTCAGTAAACTTAGAATAACTTTCGTAGTAATCGCCCCAGCCGGTCAAAATAATGGTTTTGCCTTGCTCTGCAAATGCCTTAACGGCTGCAATCTCTTCCGCATCGTAGCTCTTGTAGCCCAGCTTGAAGTTGCTGCCATCGCGGCGGGTGGGAGGGGTCAGCACCAACATTTTGTACTTGGGATTCTGTGCGGCTTCAATGAGAGCTTCTTTGGTTTCAAGCTCCACAACGCGTATGCCGTATTCAACCGCCATGTTGGCAAAGTTGCCCATACTGTCCTTATAATTGCCCTTTACATACTCGTTATAATGGCTCGCATCAATGCCAACGTACACAAGCTTCTCGCTTTCACGCACGTTAAGCTCAAGGTTCTGGCTGAACTCCAAATCCCTGCCATCAATGGTAATTACGGCAAGAACCGTAACGATAACACGCCCAGCAGCAGTAAACGTATGGTCGAGGGAGCGCTCCAGCAGGCCCATGGAGGGGATGGATGTACCCGGCTGTTCCTCCTTGAGTACTACATCACCCACCTTAAAGGCAATGGACTTAAGTATGGCGGGAGCGGACTCGTTGTTGAACAGCTTCGCAGTAAGCTTAACTGGTTCGCCCGTAACGGGCATCTTCGTGTTGACTTCAAAGGAGTTGATGCCGATGAGCGCACCCGACCCCACCCATACGGGGGCAGTTACGGCTATGTTCTTATCCGCCTGCGTTACGCGCACATAGTAGTATCCGGCGGAAGCGGGCAGCTCAAATTCCCAGTCGGCTGCATTGCTTGAAAATTCCTTACTTGTTGCGATACGGCCGTTGTTTGTGATAATTTCCACCTTGGCAATCACATCGCTCGCGTCGGGATCGTCCACGTGAATGGCCAATTTTAGTGGGTTCGTAGGCACGGGGGTGATAATACTTCCCATAATTTGGTCGTTGAGCGTATAGCTGATGTTGAGGTTTTTATCCTCGGTGGTGTACACGGACATATTCTTAAGTCCCTCAAGCAGGCCGAGCTCCGAGAAATCATCCGTGATAATGACCGTACGCGCGGTATTTGCGTTGCCCCACTGGCCCTTGTGGTTATCCTGGTTGTTGGTGGGAGCCACATGCCAGCCTTTGTCGAGCGCTTTGGTATACTCGGCGTAGCTTGGGAAATAGCCGCCGGAGCCAATGGCACCTTCGCCGTTGCCCACCTCTACAGCTGCCATCTTCGCATCATACGCGGGCGTATAGTAGGCGAAGTCGGTAAAGGTACCAAATGTTGTTCCCGGGTGGTTGAACTGCGAAAGGTTGGCAAGCGCATCCGTGTCCTGAATAAGTGTTTCATAATACAGCTTCATTCCTGCATCGGCTGTTTTGTTATTCAACGCCGTGTTGTTGCGGCTCACCAGGCCTTTTGAGTTGAACGTATTAATGTGACCCGGTCCGCCCGACCACGTCATCTCAAAGCCAGGCAGTGCTACGACCGCACCCGTGTTTTCAACGTTGAAGGCTCGCATATCGCCGGCGTATTTCTCCCACTTTGCGCGGCTTGCGGCTGTCATTTTGCTTGGGTCGTTGAGCGCTGCGGCGGGATTAGAGCTGCTTGTGCTGTCAAAGTAGTTGGAGTGGTCTGTAAAGGCCACAAAATCCACATTATCTTGCGGGGCGATGTTTTTTATGTAATTGAGCCCGTTCGCCAAAGTTCCTGAGCCGTCGGAATATTCCGCGGTGTGGGAATGGAGCTGCCCAAAGTAAGCCGTGTACTTGGACTCGCCCACATAGAAGGTCCAAGTTTCGGTAATGCTTACACCACCCTGCTTTGTAACGGTTACAACAGCCGTATACTTGCCATCTGTGAGCGGGGCAGTGGGGGTATAAGCGTATGTTGCCGTGCCGGGCTGCACCGCCATTGCAGCATCTTTGATCACTTCCGTACCCTGCTCATTTTTTAATGTCAGCGTTACGGTGGGTGCATCGCCAGCGTTCTCAAGCGTTACGGAAATAACGGGGGTTTTGTTCCCCTTGGTCGCGCTGTTGCGCGCGGGCGTTACGGCGGTTACGACGGGCTTATCGCTGACGGTAACGGTAGCCTGCTCGAAATGTGTAAGTCCCGTCACGTCCGTTGCCGTAACGGTGATGGGAATGCCAGTTGCGGTAGAAACAATCTCCGCGCCGGGGATCGTGTATTCGTATTTACCGTTTTCCGTATTATTCACCATAGGCACGGTCTTTGTAGCACTCCCTATGGTATAGGTAAGTTCAACGGAGGCAAGCCCCTTGTTGTCGTATGCCTCTACCGAAACGAGGTAGTCCACGCCGGGCGTTGCGTCAAGGAGTTGACTGGGCAGCGTAATGCCGGGCTTCTTCGTATCGTTTACAACATCGTAAACGTTATAACCGTTGGCTTCGGCAGTCCCCGTGTAAAGCTGCACGGTGTTATTGTAGCAGCCAACCATGGCGTAAAGATCCACAACATCGCCCTCTACAATGCCGTTAGGCGGCTTCGCGGCGTTGTAGATGTCAATGCCTTTGGTGGTAGATGCATCTTTAATGGTAATATTGGAGCCACTCACATCTCCCAGCGTCACATCCTTGATTTTTACAAAACGACCCAGTATCTTAAGGCCGTGGTTGGCATGGCTGCTATCAAGCAACTGCGCGACTGTCACTTCTTGCGCGTTGGCTTTGGCTTGTTCAGGCGTAACCGATCCGGGAGCGGTTATTTTGCTGTCGGTCAGGCTGTCAAGCTGCGGTGCACCATAGCGCTCCCAGTAGCTTCCGCTCAATTGTACGGTATCTCCCACCTTCGCCCCCTGGGGCGAGGCGCCAAAAATATACAGGGAATAAACCTTGCCGTCAGCGTTCAACTCCTGAAGGACAGGGTTTGAATATGAAGTAGCAAAGTAAGCGATTTTCCCTTCTACGATGATCGGGGTTTTATTCGTTGAGCTGCCTGCGGGGAACGTAAGCGCTTCCTTTATGGTCAGCACCTTGTTGGCGTCATAAAGGGTATAGTTAAATGTTGCTACACTGCTATTATTTAAATCCCCCCTGGTTGCTATAGCCTTCACGGTAACGGTATCACCCACACCGCCGGGCAAGGCGAAAGGCGCACTATACAGCGTAGAAGTTCCGGTTCCTGCCCCAGGCGGGGTGCCATCGGTGGTGTAGTAGATAGAGGATCCGGTTGTAACGGTGCTCAAGGTTACCTGAGTGCCCAAGTTCACCATGCCGGGAGCCGGGCTAGCGGTAGGTGTGGCACAGTCGGTGGCAGACGTGCTGCCAGTGAGGTAGCCTAAGTCGATATCTTTAATTTCATAATCGGTGCTATTGTTTCCTTTGAAGTCTTTCCTTTGAATGCTTTGGGTAGTAAGCGACTTGCCTGATATGCTTAAAACGGCGACAAGAAAGCTGTTTGCACTACCGAAGCCGAGATAATCGACAACGTTGCTGGCTGTAGGAGTGCTGGGAAAAACGGAATTATCTGTTAATGCAGCCTTAGAACCGCTGGCACTGTAATTAATTTTGCTGGATGAAGCATCCAAAAAAGTCATGTTAGCTGTAGATTCGGAAATTGGCAGTGCTTTCCCCTCACCAACGGGGGTAACACCCTCTAATTTGATAAAACAATAAGCGCCAGCGGCAAGCTTTTTGTCTGATGGTATCGTGTAGGAAGGAGATGTGGCGCTGAAAGATGCACCAGCACTTTCCTTCCAAAGCGTATAGCCGCCAATACTTACTTCTGTAGCCCCGGTGTTTTTTAAAACGACATATCTGTTGTGGTATTTCCCGGCTGTACTGCCGCCTCCGGCAAAGAGCTCCCAAATCACAATAGGACCGGTACCGGCGTCAGGGCCCGCCGCCACCGCCGTATTGGGGATGCTGATAATACTTAGACACATCATGAAGGAGAGGGCCAAGGACAGAATTTTTTTAATACCCTTGCTCATAATAACCTCCGGTCGTAAGCTTGCTTTTTAGTGTTTCTGCGATGCATTGTCGTCCGTTGAAAACACAGGACATGGTGCAGTGCTCCATGTCAGGAAGCACGAAAGGGCAGGTTCACCTCCTTGCGAGTAGTTAATGTTTTTTTAGGGGCCACGCACATGGCTGCGCTGAGCGCGGCAACGAGCGGAACCGTTAAGACAATGCCTATGGAGCCGGAAAGTCCCTGAATGACCTCGATGGCCATCATATCGCTGTTGAAAATCTGCAAATAAGGATAGTCGAACACGCGGAACAGCAGCAGGGTGTTGAGCGAAGCGCCCGCGAAGGCCAGTATGAGGGTATTGGACATGGTGCCCATGGCGTCCCGTCCGATGTTGAGGCCGGACTGAAACAGCTTTTTGCGCGCAATGGAGGGGTTCATATCGTGCAGTTCAAACACTGCAGATGTAATGCTCATGGAGGTGTCCATGACCGCGCCTAGGGCCGAAATCAAGATGCCGCTCACTAAAAGCCCGCTCAGCTTGAGGCCTTGATCGCCTGCGCGCAAAACGATATCCTCCGCTTCGGGCATATTGAAGCCCGTCATGGGTGTAAGCGCGCCCGCCACGGCGGAGGTAATGCCTGCCACCAGCACACCGCCAACGCAGCCGAGTATCGCGCACAGCGTTTTTGCGCTCCAACCGTTGAGCAGCAGCATCGAAACGGTGGTGGTGATGGCCACAAGTATGATAGCCGCAG
Source organism: Bacillota bacterium (assembly GCA_023453725.1). GTDB lineage: Bacteria > Bacillota > Clostridia > Christensenellales > CAG-138 > JAEYLA01. The sequence continues at coordinate 12,200 of JAEXTB010000017.1, forward strand.
GGATGGCGGGGAAGCCGCGCCGTATCAGCGGAATCAGGAAAAACCAAATGCAAACAACTGTAAACACAAGGCCAAGCAGCGACGCAACGCCCTTCTTACCGCCAAAGGCAACCATAAGGGCGGCGAAGACGGCCAAAAGGCCGAGCATCACGCCCTCCCGGTTGTAGTTGGATATGGAGGCTATATAAGGGGTGCCGTTTTCCTCGTAATCCAAGCGCACGATGATGCGCGTGCCTACCTTTAAGTCAACGTTCGTATAAGCGTTTAAATAGTTGACGGCGGGTAGCTCCTCGCCCTTGTGCGCGCCGCTTTCAAGCCGTACAAGTGCATACTGCGTACCGAGGCGACGGCCTTCCGTCCACGTGTCGGGGTAGGCATCATCTATGGCGATTTCTGTTACACGCGCGCGGGCAAATTGCAGCAGGCTTGCAGCCGTAGGCACAGAGCCCTCCTGCGGCCTGTTGAGCACAAAAAGGAACGCGATAAAGCCCACAAGCAGTACTGTGATGACGATTGCCTTTAATATCGAAAACCGTACTGTTTTCAATCCGTTTACCTCTTAATTAAGTTTTTTATGAGAATGAAGAAATATAAGTATCATTCTAAAATTACCATATTATTGAATATATAGAAAGTCATAAAAATTGAATATAAATATGGAATTTTAGCGTATAAAGCAGTTTTATGACAATAAAGAAATGCACTTTTGTTTATTATTTAATTTAGTCATCTTTAGGCGGCGCAACATAACGTATCACTACTACGTAGGTCTATGCTGAGGG
>JAEXTB010000021.1 GCA_023453725.1 Bacillota bacterium
GCCATAAGCAATTCATGCGAAGTAGAAAAAACGGCCGGAGTTCCTTTGAATTTTGAAGTGACCCCGCGAATGCTGCAAGGGCGCTATAGGCGGCAGACTGTGCGCCTGCAAGCACGGAGAATACAAAAAGGCCCGGGGCATTCTTGCCCTGGGCCCGGACGTGTTTAACAATGACGGCAGAGCATCTCTAATGAAGATGCTTGCTTAGATCGGCTATGATATCTTCCACATTTTCCAACCCTACCGAAAGCCGCAGCAGACTTTCGGGAATATGTGCCTTTTTGAGTTCTTCGGCCGTATGGGTCGAATGGGTCATGGACGCCGGGTGCTCAATGAGGGTGAGAGCATCCCCCAGCGATACGGCAAGCGTGCAAAGTTCGAGGCTGTTGATAAAACGTTCCGCTTCCTCCCGGGAGGCATTCAGTTCAAATGCAATTACTGCACCCGGCAGACGCATCTGCCGCTTTGCGATTTCATACTGCGGATGGGAGACAAGACCCGGATAGTGTACCGCCTTTACCTGGGGATGCTTGTTCAAAAACGCCGCTACTTGTATAGCATTGGAGCAATGACGCTCCATGCGCATATCCAGCGTCTTTAAACCCCGTTCCACAAGGAAAGCGTCAAACGGGCTCATGACCGCGCCGGTCATATACTTGAGCCCCTTGAGCGTGCATTCTTCCACGAATTCCTTTGTGCTGCACAGAACACCGCAGATCACATCCCCGTGGCCGTTCAGATATTTGGTGCCGGAATGCACCACAATATCCGCCCCCATCTCAATCGGGCGCTGGAGGTAGGGCGTAGCGAACGTATTGTCCACCGCCACTTTGATTTCACTGTTTTTTCTGTGGGCGGCGGAAGCGACGGCCTCAATATCGATCACCCGAAGGTTCGGGTTGGCCGGAGTTTCAAAGTATACAAAGCGGGTATTGGGCTTGATCGCAGCGGACAATGCGGAGAGGTCGTTAAAGTCCACAAACGTCGTTTCTATGCCAAAACGGGGCAGATGCTCCGAAAGCAGCGCATAGGTACAGCCATAAAGCGTTGTATCCGCTACGATATGATCTCCCGCCTGCAACACCGTCCAGAACATGCTGGAAATGGCACCCATACCCGAGGAAAACGTCATGCCCGCCTGTGCATGTTCAAGCGCGGCAAGCTTTGCGGCCACAAGCGTCTGATTCGGGTTGCCGACCCGGGTATAGATATAGCCGCTCTCCTGTCCGGCAAAACGCGCAGCGCCTTGCGCGGCATCCTCAAACACGAATGTACTGGTCTGGAAAATCGGCATGGTCAACGGATGATACCCCGGTATGTCCATAGCGCCGCTGTGGATCTGCTGCGTGGCAAAGCCTTTTCCCGTCATATCCGGCTTGTTCATCGTATTGCTCCTTTGCTTCGGTTATAGAGATAGTTGTTCCCTGCTGACTGGCACGCTATAATTACCATACAGCAGCATGTTATACTGATAGTTACATTATCTTGCGCCCGCGCGCAGGATAGGAGGACACATGTCTCCTTTGGACCGGCTTTCCCAAGCAGAAGCGATCTTACGCCATGATCCTGTACAAAACGCATATCCGCTGCTGCGTATCGCGCAGGGGCAAATTGCAGACTGCGATGTCATTGGAAATTCCGTGCGCCTGCGTGATGCGGAAAACGGCAAGACCATGTACTGCATTTACTCGTTTGCAGAATTCTGTGCGCTCTACAAAGTATGCAATGAAAGCCCCGCGAACGTATCGCTTGTAACAGACGACCAGTTCGTTATAGACATTCCCCGCCTTGACAGTGCGCTCCAATTCAACGTCTTTTACCAGCTGCTTGCGCCCGAACATCTTCCGGTGGAACCGGTGGAGGGCGTTACGTTTATAGGCATTGGTGCGGAGCATATCGATTGGATTCTTTCGGTATACCAGCATCCGGAATTAAATCCTGCGTTTATCATGAGGCGCGCCGCTGCGCCCAATGCGCTTGCAGTTTCTGAGGGAAAGCCCATCGGCTTTTTTATGAGCCACTGCGATGCCGAGCTTGGCCCGGCTTACGTGGCCCCGGAATTTCGCGGAGGCGGGCTGGCAACCCAGCTTCTCGCGCGGGTAGCCGCTGAGTTCCGGATGCGGGGCACGCGCCCTGTGCTGTATGTACACCCCGAAAACATGCGTTCGCTGCGTTGGCTGCTAAAATCCGGCTGCACGCTTTGCCCTCAAAAGACCGTCTGGTTCTGGAGGGAGTAACCCATCAGGATAACAGGATGGGCTTTCCTACCTGCAGCGCTCTATGATAGATGGTGGCCGCGTCTTCAACATATTCGGCGCGGATACGCGCTTTGGCTAAGGTTTCTCCCACAGCGATTACGCCATGGTTTGCGAGCAGGCAGGCATTCTTGCCTTTGTTGAGCTCTTCCACCGCAGTCATCCCAAGTTCGCGTGTGCCCGGTTTTTCAAACCTGGCGCAGGCGACCTCGCCGCCAAGGAACGGCCGCATTTCGATCAGCACAAGCGGGATCGTCTGCCGCGTCACAGCAAAGGATGTTGCATACGGCGAGTGCGTATGGAATACGGCACCTACATGCGGGCAGCTTTCATAGATCGCCGCGTGCATGGGCCACTCAGAGGATGGGCGGTGTTTCCCCTCCAGTATGGTACCATCCAGCTTGACGGTTACAACATCTTCCGGCTCCATGATTTCATATCTGATACTTGTGGGGGTAATCAGCATGTATCCCTCATCCTTGAGGTAAATAGAAAGGTTTCCGCTGGTTCCTGCAAACAATTTGTTTTCAAAAGAGCTCCGGCTTATTTCTACAATCTCTCGCTTTAACTGTTCAATCGTACTCATTTTTCC
>JAEXTB010000073.1 GCA_023453725.1 Bacillota bacterium
CGGCGCTCTACCGAATGAGCTACTCCCGCGTGTTTCGCGTGTCGCGAACGTTTTACATTATAGCGCAGCGTGTTTTGGTTGTCAAGCAAGAAGCAAGCACAAAAGCACGAAAGCTTTTTACATGACACACATCCGTTTCAGGGAATGGAGCGGGTAATGGGACTCGAACCCACTATCTCAGCTTGGAAGGCTAATGTGTTACCATTACACTATACCCGCATGGCCCCCGCGTGTTTGCGAAAACTCCATCCCGCTAGAAAATTTGGTGCGGGCGAAGAGAGTCGAACTCATACGCCTGTGGGCACTGGAACCTAAATCCAGCGCGTCTGCCAATTCCGCCACGCCCGCACGCGTAAAAAAGTGGTGACCCGTCGGAGATTCGAACTCCGGACACCTTGATTAAAAGTCAAGTGCTCTACCGACTGAGCTAACGGGTCAACTGGCTGGGGTGGCAGGGATCGAACCTACGATGCGGGAGTCAAAGTCCCGTGCCTTACCGCTTGGCTACACCCCACCGATGTATCCGCGTGTAACTTGGTATTGGGGTGGGTAGTGGGATTCGAACCCACGACCTCCAGAGCCACAATCTGGCATTCTAACCATCTGAACTATACCCACCAAGAAACCAAATTGGCGCGCCTGCAGGGATTCGAACCCGGGACCTACGGCTTAGAAGGCCGTTGCTCTATCCTGCTGAGCTACAGGCGCAGGATAATGATGCGAGCAGGTAAGTCCAACGCCGCCGGTATACCCAATTTAGAGACCACGTTTGCACTACCGACAGTTAAGTATTCTAACAGAAAGCGAATGTCCTGTCAATGGTCAGATCAAAAATGCATAAGGTGCATGTTAAAGCTCTAAAACGGCGGCGAAATCAAAAAACAGGAGAATGTTTTAGCTCCTTATACGCAAACCTGAATACATTGAATATTATTGTATATAACCCTCCATGTATTGAAAAAACATATGAGGGTAAGTACTTGACAATACAGTCTGGCTCAGTTAAGCCAGACCGTATTGTGAAAAGCTTTTGAACCTAGCCCTCTGTTAACCGGCCTGGCCGCAGCACTTTTTATACTTTTTACCGCTGCCGCACGGGCAGGGATCGTTGCGGCCTACAACCGCCTCGTTTACAAACACCTTCGCACTGCGAAATTCTTTTGTAATCTCACGGCGGCGCTCCTCCGAAAGAATGTCGTCCCACTGCGGGAGCGTGTAGAGCCATTCCGCTTTGGCGTCAAGCATATTGTAATACAGCTTTTCAAAATCAACGTCAAGGGAAAGCTCCGTCTCTTCTGTCAGGCTTTCCAAATCAAGCTGTTCTTTTAAGCTGGTGTTAATGCCATCCAAAAATCCTGCGAATGTCACGGCATCCATCGAGAAAGTATCCGCAAGCGACTGTAATGTGGCGGTATAGACTTTGGCGTGGTTTTCGAGCAGCTTTTCGTAGTTTTCGGTTTCAGCCGCAAAATAAGTGTTCCAAAACTCCTTTTGGGATGCTGGGTCGCGCTCCATCTGCGCAATATCGGTCCATTGGGAATAGAGGCTCATGTGTTCCAATCTCCTTAACTAGCTTTATCGATACTATTATAATGCTCAGTTGAGCTTTGTACCCTTCGCACCCTTTGTGCCGCCGAGAACGGCTTTTTGAAGCAGCTCCGAATCGTACGCGAAAACGGAACCCTTCTTTTCCTTGTGAGCCGCATACGCGTATTCCACCAAGCGATCGATCAGCTGCGGATACGGCACGCCCACCGGTTCAAACAGATAGAAGGCGAACGAACCGGGGATGGTGTTGATCTCGTTGACATATACGGTGTGATCCGCTTCGTCAATCATAAAATCAATGCGGACCACGCCCTTGCATTCAAGCATGCGGAAAATCTCGCATGTCATTTCCTGAATACGACGAGTCATGTCTTCCTCAATCGGCGCGGGAATGATGCGCGTAAGCGATTCCATCCCCTGCCCTTTTGCTCCGGCGAGGTACTTGTCTTTAAAGTTCAAAAGATCCTCTTTGGTAATGGGCTGCTCGCAGGCAGATGCCGTACAGTCCGCACCATAGCCAAGGCAGGCACAGTTGATTTCCCTGCGCTGTGATACGCCCTTTTCCACCAGTATGCGCCTGTCGTAATGCGCGGCCACATCGATTGCATTGCGCAGGCTTTCCCGGTCGGTCGCGCGGCTGATGCCAATGCTGGAACCCAAGTTGGCGGGCTTCACATAGAGCGGATACGCGCCCACACTCTCCATTTCGTTCAATACCTTTTCCGGGTCGTTGAGCCACTGCGAGCGGTAGCAGTATTTGGAGGGAAGTACAGGCAAGCCCATGCTCTGAAACACGGCCTTCATAATAATTTTATCCATGCCCACACCTGAACCTGTGACGCCCACGCTGGAATACGGAATGTCGCAGAGTTCAAACAGCCCCTGCATACATCCGTCCTCCCCATGCATGCCATGGAAGGCGAGAATAGCACAATCCATATCCATGACCTTGATGCCGGCTTTCTGGAACAGACCGCCGCCAGACAAGGAGTACAGCCCGCCGCAGTTGGGCACGGGTGGCAAATAGACGCGCGTAAGCCCTTTCGCGTTCGGGTCAAAATTCTTATAGAACGAAATATTTTTGAGCGGGTCTCCAATAAACCACTCCCCCGTCCTTGCTACATATACGGGGTAAGCATCATACTTTTGTTTGTTGACATTTTCCAGCAACTGCAACCCGGAAACAATGGAAACATCATGTTCGGTAGAGCGGCTGCCAAACAGCACAGCAAGCTTTTGCGGCATATACCATTCCTCCTATCCAAACCTGACTGTAAGCGGTTTTATGGCCGTTTACTTCAGGCCTTGTCGTAATTATCCGGCAGGTCGTTTTCAAAAAGCACCACGCAGCCGGGATGAGTATAAAGCGGGAGTTTCTCTGTGGCATCTTTTAGCGTATCTACCTGCACAATGCAGGCTTCGGGAAAACCTCCATCGATTAACCCTTTGCGGATAGGCGCAATCCGGCCCCTGCCCACCAGTATTGCAATATCCGCCGCATGCGCGATATCGCGTCCGAATTCTTCGTTAAAGCGTTCCTCTTCCCCGCCAAGCTCAATCATGCCGGGGGTCACGATAATGCGGCGCGCGGGCGCAAAATTCTTCAGCACCTCCAACGCAGCCTTGGTACCCGAGGGATTGGCGTTAAATGCATCGTCGATTACGGTGATGCCGTTTTGCCCCTGCACGAGCTGCAGGCGGTGTTCCACCGGCACTAGGTTTTCAATGCCAATTGCAATGGATTCTAAAGACGCGCCAAGGTACCTTGCAAGCGCAGCAGCCCCGGTGATATTGCCGATGTTGTGCTTGCCCAAAAGCTGTGTTGCGCAGCGTACGCGCTCCCCGGCATCCGCTACCAGAGTAAACGTGCTGCCGGAACTGCTCACTTCAATATCTTCCGCTTTCAGATACAGGCCGCTGCCGGATAACCCAAACAGAAACTTGTTCTTGAGCGGCAGACGCTCATACATGCGGCGGCAGTCCGGATTGTCTCCGTTTAAGAAGGCGGCACCATCCTCGGGCAACGCGTACAACAGCTCGGATTTGGTTTCTATCACCGTTTCATAAGAGCCAAACGTATCTAGATGCTGTTTGCCAACCGATGTAATAATACCATATTTGGGGCGCACAAGCCTGCACAGCTCTGCTATATCGCCCTTATAACGTGCACCCATTTCCGCAACAAACGCCTGATGCTCGGGTTTTAATTGCTCACGGACAACCCGCGTAATGCCCATAGGCGTATTGAAGCTGGAGGGTGTGACAAGCGTATTCCATTCTTCCTGCAGGATAGTGCCCAATATAAACTTGGTGCTCGTTTTTCCGTAGCTGCCCGTGATGCCGATTTTAATCAGATCATTCCGTGCTGCAAGCTTCTTTTTCGCGTCGTTGTAGTACCATTGCTTGACGGAATTTTCAACAGGAAGCATTGCCACATGCGCAAGCAGTACAAAGAACGGCAATAATAAACCGGGGAGATAACGCATGAAATTCATGCCCAATATGCCGCCCCAGCCCGAGATGTTGTAAGGCAGGAACAGGCCCATGTGGAATAGGAAGCTCAATATCATAAAACAACCCAGCAGACGTTTTACGCGTCCGGTGAACGCCAGCGGTTTTTTGGCGGGCAGTTTTTTGTTGGAAAAGCCGATATAGAGCATTGCGCCAATGAAGGCGATATCGCCGCCATACCAGAGGATAGTTGCAACCAATGGCTGGCTGTAGTAAAAGAATACCCAAGCTATATGCAATAAAAACGCCATACCACCCAGCAAAAAGGAAAGCAGGCAATCCTGCGCACCCGCGCGCCGGATCCACTTCAAGTACATGTTGCCCTGATAGCTTTCCAATTGGAGCATGTGTACAGTGTGCAGCGCAGCAAACGTCGTTGCGCTGGCCGCCAGAATGGCAAATATAATATTCCAGATTCCTGTCATCCGGGCCTCCTAACTTGTTGATTGAAGCTCAGGGCTTGAAAAACGCCTTAAGCACCGCGCAAAAACGCGGATACTGATCCGCATACGCAAAATGTCCCGCGCCTTCAAATACTACAAGCCCGGCGTCAGGAATGCGCTGCTCCATTAACTTACCCATATACAGAGGTGATGAGGTGTCCTGATCTCCCCAGATAAGCAACGTGGGATTTTTGATGCGGGTCAGTCGGTCGGTTAAGTCTAAATTAACGGTTTTTACAAATACGGCGCGCATGAGATCGCTTTTGAGCGCTTTATAATCCTCAGAGCCCGCGCTCTTCTGCTTTTCTTTTAAGTGAAGCAAGCGGTCAATCCAACCAATGTTCGCCAAGCGCTTTCCAAGCTTGTAGGTATAGGTTCTTACATACCATTTGAGCGTGCGTTTGGGGCGGATACCTGCGGCATCCACCAGCACCAGGCGTTTAAACAGCTTGGGATCCTCACTGGAAAGTACTATGGTAACGCGCCCACCAAAGGAATGGCACACAACGTCAACGCCATACAGGGAGAGTTCTTCCATAAACCTGCGGGTAAATGCCGCGTAGTCCGGCACGCCCCAGGGTACGGGAGGCTCCTCGCTTTCCCCAAAGCCGGGGAAATCAAAGCAAATTGCCCGCAAGCCCATTGAACTGATACAATTGGCAATTGAGCGGACGGCTTCAATGCTTGCACCCCAACCGTGCAGTACGAGGACGGGATCGCCTTCGCCATATATTTCATACCGGATTTTCATGCCGTCTATGGATACAAACAAGGTAGTTCCCCTCCTCTCCAGGTTCGTTATGTACTACGCTATTATAGACCTCTGCCAGCTACGCATGCAACTGTTCAATGGTTTTCACAATATCTGTATTCCACAGGATAAAGGCGTCCTCACCCGTATCGGAATAGTACTTTTTTCGCCGGCCCGCCATCTGGAATCCCAGGTTTTCATACAGCGCCTGGGCGCCCAAATTGCTTTCGCGTACCTCCAGCGTCATTTGTGTGGCATGGAGCTTTACGGCTGCGCGCATGCTCTCGAGCATAATACGCCTGCCATGACCCTTTCTGCGGTGTTCGGGCGATACGGCAACGTTTGTGATATGGGCTTCTTCAAACAATACCCACATGCCCGCATAGGCGATAATTTGTCCGTCTAATTCGAGTACATGGTAATGCGCCAGTCGGTTCTTGAGCTCTCCTTTTAGCATATTGAGCGTCCAAGGAGAGCGGAAGCATATCTGTTCCATCTCCGCCACAGCGGAAAGGTCGGCTTTCGTCATGGGACGAAAGAGCGCTTCTTCCATATATATTCCTTCTTTCCTGCCCGTTAACCCTTTTCAGAAGCACCATGCAGCTTTTGCCACATCCGTTCCGCCTGAGAAGGGCGAAGGTATAGCGGCAGCGCTTCCATCGGCGGTTCTATAGACTCCTGCAGCGTATGTTCCGCCACACGGCAAAGCGCAGAAGCGTGGCTGAGCGATGCGTATTCCGGGGCGATCTTTGCGCCTTCCACCATCTGGCGGATCAAGGCTTCATACGCTGTTGCGCCATCCCCAACAAACAGCGTACCGGGAGGGACGCTGTTTAGATATATAGCAACCTCCTCTGCGGCGGGCTGGGCGGTGATATCACCGTCCGCATACTGCGCGAAATAAGCGCTGTCATTGTTCGCGTCAATCATGGCGCATACGTTTCCGGGCCAGAACCGCACGTTTTCATACAGCGCCCTTAGCGAATCTATCCCCACCACCGGAATAGAGAGCGCGGCTCCCATGGCGTTGGCCGCACATACGCCGATGCGCACGCCAGTAAAGGAACCGGGCCCGCAGTTGACGGCAATGGCGTGAAGCTGGTTTGGCGCAAGCCCCAGATCTATCAGCATGCGTTCCACCATGGGCATTACGGTTTCCGAATGCGTTCGCGTGTGGTGGACGCTGTGTTCTGCAAGAAGCGTTCCATCCTGAAGCAATGCGACAGAGGCCGTGGAACTGGCTGTTTCAATCCCCAATATCAGCATGGCATACACTCCATAGTCTGCTGCAGCGCGTCAAGGATGGCTTGGTGAAGCGAGTCTGTCGCATAGAGTTTAATTGCGCGCGGCACATCCCCGCTGCCTTCAATCAAAATATCAAGCCTTGCCTTGGGCAGCGCCTCTATTACATTCTCCGGCCATTCCATCAATATGACGCCGGAACCTGAAGCATACTCGGCAAAGCCAATATCGAAAAGCCCTTGCGCGTCCTTAAGCCGGTAAGCGTCAAAATGATAAAGAGGCAAGCGCCCCTCATGCTCCTGCAGGATGGTAAATGTCGGGCTTGTGATATCCAAAATCCCAAGGCCCGCTCCAAGCCCTTGAGAGAGTGCTGTTTTACCGGCGCCAAGATCGCCTGAAAGCGCCAAAAACGCGCCCGGGAATAAATACCTTGCAATATGCCCGCCAAGCGCTGCGGTCTCTTCTACAGAATGGGTAACAATGCGCAGGCTCAATCCATGCCGCCCCTTTCCTTCCATTCCTCCCGGAGATCAAGAAGCCTGTCATCCCGTATGGCCTGACGGATTTCTTCCATTAACTGCAGCGTAAAATGCAGATTGTGCATGGTAATCAACTGCGCCGCAAGGATTTCCTTTGCTTTAATGAGATGGCGCAAATATGCCCGCGTAAAGTTTTTGCAGGCATAACACTCGCAGCCATCCTCAATAGGCGCAAAATCATGCGCGAATTCGTTGTTTCGGAGCATTCGCTTACCAAAGCGGGTCAGCGCAAGGCCGTTTCTCGCAATGCGCGTCTGCAGCACGCAGTCAAACATATCCACGCCGCGGATCGCACCTTCAATCAGGCAATCCGGGCTGCCTACGCCCATCAAGTACCGGGGTTTCTCCTTGGGCATAAACGGCATCATATTTTCTAACATATCGTACATAATTTCCTTGGGTTCCCCCACAGAAAGCCCGCCGATGCCGTGGCCGATAAAATCCATATCTGAAATAACTTTTGCGCTTTCGATCCGAAGATCCTTGTACATGCCGCCCTGTACAATGCCAAAGAGCGCCTGATCCTCCCTTGTATGCGCCGCCTTGCAGCGCTCCGCCCAGCGGTGGGTGCGTCCCATCGCGGCGCGGGTATAGGTATGATCACTTGGATACGGCGCGCACTCGTCAAAGCACATGGCAATATCCGCACCCAACGCCTGCTCCACTTCCATGACCGATTCCGGTGTAAAGAAGTGGCGGCTGCCGTTGATGTGGGATCGGAATTCTACGCCGTCCTCCATGATCCGGGTATTATCCCCGAGGCTGAACACCTGAAAGCCGCCGCTGTCAGTCAATATCGGCCGATCCCAACCCATAAAAGCGTGCAGGCCACCCGCCTCGCGCACCAGCTCATGGCCGGGACGAAGGTACAGGTGGTATGTGTTGGAAAGTATGATACGTGCCCCGACCTCTTTGAGATCGCGCGGGGTCATGGCCTTAACGGTGGCCTGTGTGCCTACGGGCATGAAGCAGGGCGTCTCAATATCGCCATGCGGCGTATGGAGCACGCCAAGACGCGCGCCGGACTGTTTACAGGTCTTTGTTACTTCATATGAAAAATACTGCATGAGCACTCCTTATAAGATCAGCATCGCGTCCCCAAAGCTGAAAAAGCGATACCTTTCTTCTACTGCGTGGCGGTAAGCGTTGAGCATGCCCTCGCGTGTTGCAAATGCGCTTATTAGCATCAACAGCGTCGATTCGGGCAAATGGAAGTTCGTAATCAGCGCATCAACCGCGCGGAACCGGTACCCCGGTTTTATGAAAATGTCCGTCCACCCACTTTTAGCATGGACAATCCCCTGCTCGTCCGTAACGCTTTCAAGTGTCCGGCAGGAGGTAGTGCCAACCGCGATTACTCTTCCGCCGTTTGCGCGTGCACGGTTGATGGTGTTTGCCGCGGCCTCCGTTACCTCATAATACTCCGCGTGCATGTGGTGTTCTTCCACCGTCTTAGCGGATACCGGGCGGAATGTGCCCAGTCCTACATGCAAAAGGACGTCTACGATTTCAATGCCTTTTTGCTTCAGCTCGTCCAGCAGCGCATTGGTAAAGTGGAGGCCTGCCGTAGGGGCGGCCGCCGAGCCCCTTTCCCGCGCATAAACGGTTTGATAGCGTTCCTTATCCGCAAGCTTTTCCGTAATATACGGGGGAAGCGGCATCTGCCCAACGCGGTCCAATACTTCCTCAAACACGCCGGTGTAGTGGAGTTCAATAAGACGTCCGCCATCGGGCGTACTTTCCAATACCGTAGCGCTCAGTTCATCGGATATTTTGAATGTCAGGCCGGTCTTTGCGCGCCGTCCGGGCTTGACAAGGCTCTCCCATACATCCCCATGCAAGCGTTTGAGCAGCAAAAATTCCATTTGGCCGCCGGTATCCTCACGCGTACCATACAACCTTGCGGGGATTACCCGCGTTGTATTCCGCACCAGCACATCCCCTGGCTTTAAATACGACGGCAAAGTAGAGAAGACGGTATCCGTCCAGGAAGCGCTCTTTTTATCATATACAAGCAGGCGGGACGCTGCGCGGTCCGCCATTGGCACCTGCGCGATCAACTCCTCCGGAAGCTCATAAAAAAAATCGCTGGTCTGCAAAAATGGTCCTTCTTTCCTTTGATGGCGCTCTATGCGCATATCAAATCCATATTATTATAGGGGAAAGCGCTCCGTTTCGCAACCTTAGCGCCATGGAATACCCCGGACAACAAAAAAGAAATGCCGGTTTTGCAGGCATTTCTTTGTGATCGTCAGACGGGAATTAGTAGGCAATGCCGTCTTCGCAATGGATGCAGTCGATTACTCCTGTTCCAAGGCAGCTGGGGCACACATAAGCGCCATTGTACAGCACGTCCGCATCGTTACCGTTGCTTCCAAATCCATTGCACAGGGTGCAGACGCTTTTGATACCGGTCCCTTGGCAATACTGACACGTTCCGCCGCCAGCGTCCGTTCCTCCGGAAGAAATATCGCCGGGTTCCACAGGCCCAAGCACATCGTTCCACGTGTCGTCGGCAAAAGGATCTTCCGCAGTACCTGCATTGCTTTCCTGCGGAACCGGGAGATTGGCAAAGTCGATGGCGAATGTACTTTCCCCGACAGAGAGCGGATCTCCGCTGCCGTAATCGCTGTGGGCATATTCCGCGGCAAAGCGGCCCGTGACCAGGCCATCGTCGCCAACATAGTCAATGATCAGCACAAACTGGTTATCGCCCGCCATTTGCCCAATCCCAAAGTAATCATTTTCACTGTTGATATTGTTGGTATTAAGGGCGGAAAAACTCTTTCCGGCTCCGGCGTCATACAACAATATACCGCCGTTTCCATTTACCTGATCGACGCTGTCTTCAGACGTAAATTCATCTCCCGCACAAGCATCGCCCGGAATGAGTACGGTCACGAAAGATACGGCGTTCCCATTTTCATCCGTTGCGACAAAGCTGGCGTTCCACTCGGTTACCTCCGTACAGCTTTGCAGAACATGCCGGTAGAGCTGCCCGCCGATATTCAGGTACAAAACGTTAGGTTCCACGTTTTGCTCGGAGACAATATCCTCTGAACCCTCCGAAGAAACATCGGAATAGTCCGCTGTATTTCCGCTATCATAGCTTTCCTGTTGATATGAATCTTCTGAGCCGCAGGCCGTTGTTCCGAACAAACAGAACGCAAGAACTCCAGCAGCAAACAAACGCAATGCCGTTTTCTTCATGTTACCCCCAAATTATACTTCCTGAAAAATCCATTTTATTATAGCGTGATATAAATCGGAAAGGCAAGGATGCGTTTTGCATACTAAAGGGGAAATGCTTTGTAGGCATTTCCCCTCATGCTGAAATCTACTTGCGCCGGAGGCGTGTCGCTTAACGGCCTTACTCCTCCTGCGCCGTTGCCTGAGAACCGGAAGGCTTCTGTACGCCGTTGACGTCAATCATGGTATCGCCCGGCAAGAGAAGCTCGCTCACGGTTACAAACTCGTACCCCTGTTCCTTTGCGGCTGCAATCAGCTTTGGCAGGTATTCTTCAATATTGTACCCGTTGTTGTGGCACAGAATAATTGCGCCCGGATGCAGCTTGGGAATGACTGAATTGAGAATGGTATCCGTGGTACGCTCTTTCCAATCTATCGTGTCAATATCCCACTGCACAGGTGTGTATCCCATGGTGCGCGTTGTATTGATTACAAGATCGTTGTATTCGCCATAAGGCGCCCGGAACGTCTTGCAGCGTTGGCCGGTCAGCTTTTCCATCTTATCATCTAACACGGTCAACTCTTTTTGCATTTTTGTTGCATCAATCTTGCTCATGTGGGGATGTGTATCCGTATGGTTGCCAAGCTCATGACCTTTTGAAAATATGGTCTTGACATGTTCCGGATACTTATCTACCCAGAACCCGCAGAGGTAGAAGGTTGCCTTAATGCCCGCCTGGTCCAGCTGCTCCAGGATAAAGGGCGTTTTATCATCTTCCCACGCCGCATCAATGGTCAGGGCGATCTTCTTGTCATCCCTGCTTACGCTGTATACCGGAAGTTCCTTGCGTTTACCTGCAAGCACCTCCAGCTCATATTCATTGCCTTGCATGCTGGCTGATGTCTGGCTGATTTCCCCATCGCCTCCAGCTGAAACAGCCACAATAATGCCAGCCGCAATGAGGACCAAGACAGCGGCGGCAATCAGAAGTGTTTTTTTGGTTACAACAAAAACGCGCACGGTTTACGCCTCCTCGCATTTACTCTTAGAGTAATCTATGCGGGTAATTGGCCGGTTCATGCGCTGTTATGCGTATTCCTTTTCGTATATGCAATAAAATAGAAGGGATTTTTACAGCTACATAAAAAATATGCCGCAATCCCGAGTATGGGATCACGGCGTAGGACCTATCCAAGCGTTTATGCCTTGGGTGTTGCGGAAGGCGCGGGAGTAACTGCGGGCCATTTGAGCTTAAACTGCACTGTAACCTCTGCGCTCACAGTCAGTTGACCAGCCTGTACGGGCGTATTCACGCCAGTATCCGCCTGCGCTTCACCGGCAGCATAGCGCAATTGCTCACCCATGTCCGTTGTATAGCTTGTCCCCTCTTGTACTGTCATGGGGCCGTCAAGCTGCGCGCCTGCCGCCTCCGCCATCACAGCGGCTTTGGCGTTTGCATCCGCAACGGCGTCCGCAAGCGCCTGCTGGTAAGCGGCTGTTTCATCCAGCAGTTGAAAATTAATGCTGGTTACTTCGTTTGCCCCGGCCTGGGTAGCAGCGGTTACAAGTTCGCCTGTCTTTTTGACATCCCGCAGTTTTACCGTGATGCTGTTGGTTGCGCTGTAACCGGTGATTTCCTGCGTATTTTTTGCATTATCCATGATAGGGTATACGGTGATTTCCTGAGTCTGGATATCTTTTTCAACGACCCCAAGGCCCTTTACGGCAGTGATGACAGCTTCCATCAAAACGCTGTTCTGCGTCTGTACTTCTTCCGCTGTCGGAGCCTGCACGTAAACCGAAAGCTGAATAGTCGCGACATCAGGCTGCGCGTCCACTTTTCCCTTCCCTGTAACAGTCAGCAGACGTTCCTCCGGCTGAACAGGCTGCTGAATAATAATCTGCTGGGGATCTTTGTTCTGCTGTTGCACTGCCTGATTGATTTCCTCAGGCGACTTGCAGGCCGTAACAACGGCAACGAGCAATGCGCACATCAGTATGCAAACAATCGCTTTTTTCATATAGACTCCCCCTCTGTTTCCATAAAAAGAAAGCGGCGCAATGTCCGCTTCCCCGTAAATACTCAATCTTCCTCTTCGGGTTCAGGCAAGATGGCGTTATGGAACACATCCTGTACATCTTCGTTGTCGTCCAACCATTCAAGGAACCGTTCCACCTTCTGTACTGCTTCCGGATCGGAAACATTGGCGGTGTTCTGCGGTATCATATCGATCTCAGCAGAAATAAAAGAATATCCTGCAGTTTCAAGCGCTTCGCGCACGCGGGAGAAATCGGCGGGATCGGTGTACACTTCAAATGCATCGTCCTGCGGAACAAAATCCTCCGCGCCCGCGTCACGCGCA
>JAEXTB010000263.1 GCA_023453725.1 Bacillota bacterium
GCACAAGCCTGCAACCAGGCTCCATACTGGCGTAATCCGATCTTTTTATCAGCTCCCGTTCTGTGATGGCGGGATTGTTTTTTGGCAATCGGAAAAATCCGTTGATCCATATGGTAGCTCCCTGTCCCACATGTTGCGGCAGCCGCTCCACAAGCGGCAAGGGCAGACGGTAATGGTTGATCACAACCGAATCGTATATTCCATGCCCTTCAAAAGCGTCCGCAGTGCTAAGGTCTCTTAATCTTGTGTCCACGTGAAGCCCTCGCTCGTCCGCAAACGCATGAAGCCGATTAAGCGCACCTGCGCTGAAATCAACCCCTGTTACCAAAAAGCCGCTTTGCGCAAGGTATAGCGCGTTCCTCCCATCCCCACAGGCGATATCTAACACCTTGCCAGGCTTCAGGCGCTCCATATGCCGTATCAGCGCATCATCCGGCGGCAGCGGCTGCTGCCGAGCGGCAAACCGCTTGTCCCACCACGCGGCGTCACCCATGTATTGCATATCCCCGAACCCCTTTGGCGATTATTTCAGGCACAGCACCTTGCCGTGTAGAACTTAAATAATACTCTTTAGGCTTCCAGCAAGATCGCCCTGACAAGGGACGCAATGTTGTAAAGTTCTTCGGTTGTCGTGTATTCCTCTTTTGAGTGGCAGCGATTCATGGCGGTGGCGAGCACCAGGCCTGTTAACCCGTTGCGTGAAAGATAGTTGTTGTCACTGCCGCCGAACGTCGCTTCCAATCCCCCCAGCAATCCCAGCGCCTTGCAGGCTTTCTGATACCGAGCCGTTACCGGATGGTCAAGCGCCGTTTCATATGCCCGGCAACCCTCCCGCTTTTCAAAGTGCAGTATAGCGCCCATACTTTCAGCTACCTTTAAAAACGTCTGCTCTACTGACTCCATCGCATCGAGCGCCTTTTCATGCGTAAAACTTCTGATCTCCCCGCGCACCGTGCAGGCTTCGGGCACGATGTTTGTGACCGTCCCGCCCTCAATAAACCCAATGTTCAGTGTCGTCTCCTCATCCAGCCGCCCCATGTTCAACAGCGCAATCGCGCGCGATGCGGCCTGTATGGCGTGAACGCCCTTTTCCGGCTCAAACCCGGCATGCGCGGCTCTGCCCGCAATCCGCGCTGTAAACAGGAGTATAGTCGGCGCTTTATATGCGGCGTTGCCCACTGGGCCGGATAGATCCAGCACATAGACCTCTTTGGAGCGGATGAACGAATAGTCCAGGTTCGCGGCGCCGCCTGCATAGGTTTCCTCCGCCACGGTCAAGAGCACCTCTATGGCACGGTGGGGTATGCCGGATTCTTTGATGCTTTCCACGGCCTCCAATATGGCGGCAATGCCCGCATCATCATCCGCGCCCAGTATAGTGTCCCCGGCGCTTGTAATTTTGCCATCCTCATGGAGCACAGCACGCTTCCCCCGGGAGGGCTCCACGGTATCCATATGCGCGCACAACAGCAGCGGCGGGCATTCTAAGCTGCCTTCCAGATAGGCATAGAGATTGTTGGCATTGCCGCCGATTTTGTGCCCCGCGTCATCCTGTTTCACCGTAAATCCCAGCCTGATTAGGCGCTCCGTAAGATGCGCCGCCATCTCTTGTTCAAAAAAAGAGGGACTGTCTATAGAAACAAGCTCCTCAAACGTGCCGAGCAGCCGCTCCCGGTTAATGGTCATACCATACTCCTGATCAATACTTATAGGATATCTATGATAGTGGAAAAGTTTGCATAGTTCAAGAAGCTTTCCTCTGAAACCCCGCAAAAATTCTTATTCATCCCTGCAATGGCATGCAATTCATAAAATCCCCCTTCCAGCTCAAACTACTAAAAACCGCAAAGGAGCGCAGAAATGACGCCAGAAGACTGGCCCATACTCCCCATGGAGCTGATGATATGCGATACACCATATGACAGCCCCGATACGCTATTTCAGGTGAAATGGGATGGCGTGCGTTGCCTTGCTTACGCGTACAGTGATGCCGTACGCCTATATAACAGACGGCTCAACACCCGAACGTCCCAATACCCGGAACTTACGGAATGTTTGTCCGACCTGCCCCCGGGTACTGTGCTGGATGGAGAGATTGTGGCCTTAGGTCCAGACGGCAAGCCAAACTTTCCCCGCATACTGCGGCGTGATCTTGCACGTACTAACGCGAAGACGAGCGTATTGAAAACAAGCGTACCCATTCATTATATGGTGTTCGATATTCTGTGGCACGGCGGAACGCCCACGTATGGATTGCCGCTTACAGAGCGCCTTGAACGTTTGAAAAATATTCCCCTTTCCCCGCCCGCCTTCCACGTGGACAGCGTTCCCGGGCAGGGAAAAGCGCTGTTTGAGGCTGTGAGGGCTGAAGGGTTGGAAGGTATTGTCGCCAAGAAGGCGCAAAGCCTTTACCGGATCGGAGAACGCTCGCCGGATTGGCAAAAGATCAAATGCCTGCGGGAACTGGATGGGTTCATTGGCGGCTACATCCCAAAGTCCGACGGTATGAAGTGCATACTCGTGGGGGTGCAGGATGAGAATGGGCTTCTTTATATTGGCAAGGCATCCTCTGGGCCAACGCAAAAGGAGTGGGGCAAGCTGCATGCGCGTCTGCGCACGCTTTCCGCCCCCTGTCCCTTTTACAATCCACCTGTTTCAGAAAAGGACGCTGTTTGGGTAGCGCCCACACGCCCCATACGAGTACGGTTTATGGAATATACAAAAGAGGGCGTCATGCGCGCCCCCGCCATTATTGGATTGCCGGAGGTGTAATATGGCTGCAGTAAAAGAACTCTTTACAATAGAAGGCCGAGAACTGGGGCTCACCAATCTTGATAAGGTTTATTTCCCCGCGATCAATGCCACCAAGGCGGAACTGATTGAATATTACCTTACGATGGCCCCGTACATCCTGCCGTATCTCAAGGGGCGCCCGTTCTCCATGCTGCACTATCCGCATGGTGTAGATGGGGAAACGTTCTTTCAGAAGCAGCGGCCGGACGACGCGCCGGATTGGCTGCATGGCGTGAGCATTCCGTCAAAAGAAAAGACGGTGGATTGGTGCCTTGTTGACGATGCACCAAGCTTATTGTATATGGTCAACCGTTCCTGCCTGGAAACGCACG
>JAEXTB010000119.1 GCA_023453725.1 Bacillota bacterium
ATTTGCAGGTGGAACCAGCGCCCAGACAATGTTGGGAAGCATGGCAAGAAAAAAAGCGGCAAGCCCTTCCTTAGAGAACCCAAATCGATACTGCCTCATGTGCTTTGCTTGAGCCCTGAGAGCAAAAAGTCCAGTTCCTTGCCCGTGCGTTCCACAACGTCATATCCACAATCGTGCAGGCACCAGTCAATGAGACAGCCGCGCACAAATTTGATGAGCAGTTCGGCAATGTAGTGTAGTTCCAGATCGCTGCGAAAAAAATCCCGGGCGTTTTCTACACAAGAAAGCACGCGCTTATAATACGCACGCTCAGGGTTCACTGCGGAACGGTTCTGATCCATTAAAATGTTCTTATAGTATTCCGTAATGATCGGCCCAGCCTCGCTTACCACAAACGCGGTCTGCACAAGCAGCACGTCTTTCACCGCCTCAAGCGGGGAAGCGGCGGCTTTGGGCAGATGGTCTCCCAGCGTATCGTCAAACAGCAGGAAGGCGCGGTTCATCAGCTCCTGCTTGGAGGCAAAATGGTGGTAGAACGCGCCTATGGAAACGCCTGCTTCGGCGCAGATGTCTTTTATCTTTGTCGTTTCCCACCCCTGCGTTTTCACAAGCTTTGTTGCCGCATGCAAAATACGTGTTTGCGTTATCAGGGAGCGTTCGGGATTGGTGTGCACCGCCATTTTTACTCACTCCTTCTGACACATTATAACACATTCCCTTCCCATGTCTTTTTTCGGATATAAAATTACACAATTCTATTGTAAATAAATTAACAATGTGATACAGTTAGCGCATAAAACAGAATCCGGTTCGGTTTATTCAATTCTAAATGACACATCAAATTCGGCAAAGGAGTGAACGGTATGAAGACGGATGCATTGGTACAGTCCCTTGTGGACAGCTACGGCAGTTGGGTCACCGGGGAAAACGAAAACCGCAAGGGCGGCACGGGGCGTATGACAAAGGAACTCTACCCGTATGACGCCATGTTCTCCCCCATCCAGGTCAACAGGCTTACCATCAAGAACCGCCTTGTGATGGCACCCATGGGCAACATCGACATGTGCGAGGAAACCGGGCGTCCCAACGACAAAATGCTGCAATACTTCTTTGCGCGTGCCAAAGGCGGCGTGGGCCTTATTACCACCGGACTCATTCCCATCAGCCATGGTATCGATAACTCCGTAACAGAGCTTGGACATCTTTCGTACTTCCCGCGCATTGACCGCAGCCGCACCGTATTTGCGGGCTGGCGTGATCTTGCGCAGGGCGTGCACGCTTATGGCAGCAAACTGTTCATACAGCTCACGGCGGGGTTAGGCCGCGTAGGAAACCCGCAATGCTTAATCAATGAAATGAAATTCCCTGTCTCCGCCTCCATGAACCCCAATTTTTATATTCCGCAAATTCCATGTATGCCGCTCTCCGACGCACAGCTCAAAAAAATCATCAAGAACGCCGGGCAGGCCGCGGCGGACGCAAAAGCCGCAGGCATTGACGGCGTGTATTTGCATGGGCATGAAGGATATTTGTTGGAGCAGCTGACCAACACTGCCTTCAACCGCCGCAAGACCGGCCCGTATGCGGATTATATGCGCTTTGGGGTTGACCTTGTGAAGGAGCTCAGGCGCCGCGCCGGGGACAGCTACCCCATCATGTACCGCATTGACCTTTCCCTTGCGCTCAACGAAACGTACGGGGAAAGCGGCATGAACATCCCCGCGCTCAAAAAATTCAAGAACGGGCGCACCATTCAGGAAACGCTTGCATATATGGAAGCGCTTGTCAAAGCGGGCGTTGACATGTTCGATGTAGACCTTGGCTGTTATGACAACTGGTGGCTCCCGCATCCGCCCGCAGGCATGCCCGCCGGATGCTTCCTGGACGTTTCCAAGGTTGTAAAAGAGCATTTTGCAAAGAACAACATCCGGTCTAACGCCGGGCTACCGGTTCCCGTTGTAGCCGTAGGCAAGCTCGGGTACCCGGACCTTGCGGAGCGCGCACTGCGCGAAGGCGAATGCGATATGGTCATGCTGGGAAGGCCGTTGTTAGCCGACCCGGATTGGCCCATGAAGGCGTTTGCGGGCAAGGTGGAGGAGATCTGCCCCTGCATCGGCTGCCAGGAGGGCTGCATCAACGAATTTGTGGACGGCGGCCACCCCCAGTGCGCTGTCAATCCCCGTACGGGCTTTGAACACAACCTGCCTGAAACTTTGCCCCCCGCGCTCAAAGCAAAGCGCATTGCAGTCATCGGCGGCGGCCCCGCAGGCGTGACGTTTGCAATAAAATCGGCAGAGCGCGGCCATACGGTGGAGCTGTTTGAAAAGAGCAATGAACTTGGCGGGAAAGTAATTCCCGGAAGCGTGCCCAAGATTAAATTCGATATCCAGAACTATCTTGCCTATCTGAGGCATGAAGCGGAAGAAGCAAGCAAGACTGGAAAGCTGACTATCCACTACAATACAGAAGTTTCTCTCGAATCGCTCAAATCCGAAGGGTATGACGCAATCGTGGTGGCTGCAGGCACAAAAGCCGTGACCCCCAAGCTGCCTGGGCTAGAGCATGCAAACGTTGTGCAGGCAACTTCTCTTCTTGCAAATTCCGATCTCATCGGAGACGCAAAAGAAATCGTCGTAGTCGGCGGCGGCGTTGTGGGCTGCGAGGTTGCCTACTGGCTCAAGTATGAACACGGCCGGGATGTCAGCGTGGTGGAAATGCTGCCGTACATGATGGAAGGCGCATGCACCGCCAACCGCGGCCACCTGCTGCATTACATGAAAAAAGTGGGCGTCAAGCTGTATAACTGCGCCAAAGTGACCGGCTTTGGGGACCATTCCGTCTCTATAAAACGCAATGTGTCTTCCGGCGTGCCTGACCCCTACAACACCTGGCAGCCCATACTGCCCAAGAACATTGAAAATCCGCTCGCAAAGAAGATCGGCCCGGAAGAACGGGACGAGGACATCAAGGCCGATCTTGTGGTGCTGGCCATGGGCGGCAAACCCGATGACGCGTTGTTCTTTGAAGCGCAGCGCACGCATGCGGCGGATGAACTCTACTACATTGGCGACAGCTTTTCTGCGGGCAAGGTGCTTGAAGCGACACGCGCCGCTTACGCGCTTGCCGCGCGCATCTAGGGGGTGGCAGCATGCAATTGACAATGGAGCAGCAGGCGCTGCTGAACGGTGAAAAAGGCGAAGCGCTGCAAAAGGTCATGAAGACGCTTGTCATGTACGGCGAGACATTCGGCGCCGATAAAATGGTACCTGTCACAGGCAAGTACGGCCACCTTGTGACAAGCTTCGGCCTTTCTGTCATGAAACCTGTATATGCGCTGATGCAGCAGCTCATTGACGGCGGCGCGCTTTCCGGCCAGGCGTTCAGCGTAGACCCGCGCCCGCTTGACCCCAACGTGCCGCAGAATGCGCTGCAAAAGCTGGTATTCAATGTGATGTACTCCAAGCAGGCGTCTTATGAGGAACAGCTCGTGCAGCTTGGTATATTAAGCCCCAGCGCGTTCACCTGCACCTGCTACATGGAGGAGGTCGGCAATATCCCCAGCGAGGGCGATGTGTTAAGCTGGGCGGAAAGCAGCGCGGTGGTGTACGCCAACAGCGTATTGGGCGCGCGGTGCAACCGTAACTCCGGCATCATTGAGCTGTTTGGAAGCATCGTGGGATACGTGCCCTATTTCGGCCTGTTGACAGACGAAGGCCGCAAGGCAACGTGGCTGATTGAAGTCACAGCCGATACGCTGCCCGAAGCGCAGGTATTGGGCAGCGCCATAGGCTTACGCGTAATGGAGGATGTACCCTACATCGTGGGGCTTGACCGTTTCTTCCCAGATGGGCTCACGGACCAGGCAAAATCATACCTCAAGGATATGGGCGCGGCCACGGCCTCAAACGGCGCGGTGGGCCTCTACCATATCGAAGGGCTTACGCCGGAAGCAAAACGAGAAGGCCGTGCGTTGCTGCAGCCTGACGCAAGACACTATATGGTGGACGAGGCGGAGTTAACCCGCGTGCGCAAAAGCTACCCGTGCATCTGGAAGAACCCGGACGCACAGCCGAAGCTTTGCTTCATAGGCTGCCCGCACCTTTCCATGGCCCAGCTTAAGGATTGGACGGAGCGGCTGCTCAGCGGATTAAAGGCGGCCAACCGGGAAAAGCCCGCAATTCCAACCGTGTTTACCGCCGCCCCCGCCGTCAAAAAAGCCTTCGAGCAGACGCCCGACTATGCGCGGCTTACGGCGGCCGGTGTAGTTCTCTCCGATATTTGCCCGCTCATGTACATGAACAACCCGATGTGCTCCAAAATGCCTGTGGTCACCAACTCCAACAAGCTGCGCACCTACACAAGCGCGCGGTACCACACGGATGCGGAAATCCTCACATTGCTCACGAAGGGAGGCGTACGCGCATGAAGGTATTCAAAGGCCGCGCCGTTGTGCCCGGCAACGCCGAGGCTACGGCGCTTGTATCCACGCAAGGGTTCAATACATTAGCAAGCTTCCAGAAGAGCCTGATGTCCGGGGACAAAAAAGCCGTCTGTTCGGACCAGAACAACCCCGCGCTATACAAAAAGCCCATGGCTGGCACTGCGCTGTGCATGCCTCAGACCATAGGCTCCACCACAGGCGGCATGGTGCTCTACTGCGCCGCGGCGCTGGGGCAGCAGCCCGCCTGCCTGCTGTTCTCCAAGTCCATCGATTCGCTTGCTGCGGCGGGGGCGATACTTTCCGACGTATGGACGGACCGCTCCATGCCCACCGTAGACTCTTTGGGCGATGAATTTTTAAATTACGTCAAGACCGGCATGCTGCTAAGCGTAGCGCCGGACGGCACCGTAACCGTAAAGTAACCCATCCCCCTATCCCCCTGTTTCTGACACGCAAAAGCCGCCGGGCAGCCTGATGCCGGCGGCTTCTGCATTCGATAAGGAGGAAGAACGCTTGGGTGAAGTTTAGCGCTTGCCGCGCGTAATGACGTCAAACGCGACCGCGATGATGAAGATCACACCCTTGACGACATACTGGACGGAGATGTCTACACCCATCAGGTTCATGCCGTTGGTAAGGGACATAATGACCAACGCGCCGATGATGGTGTTTGTCACCTTTCCGATACCGCCGCTGACGGACACGCCGCCGATGTAGGAGGAGGCGATGGCGTCAAGCTCAAAGCCAAGCCCTGCCTGCGGGGTAGCTGAAGCCATGCGCGAGGTGAAGAGCATGCCTGATAGCGCGGCTAACATACTCATGGAAGCAAATACGAGAAGCGTCACTTTTCTTACATTGATGCCGGAAAGTTCCGCAGCCTCCGGGTTGCCGCCAATGCCGTATATACTGCGGCCAAGGCGTGTCTTGTTGAGCAGGAAGTTGTAAATAAAGAGCACAACGCCCACGATCGCCGCTGCCCAGGGCAAGCCTTTGTAGCTGGCCAGCATCAGAATGAACGCAGCGATGATGGCCGAGAACAGCACAAGCTGGCCGATGAATATCGGCAGCGAATTGACCTTGAACTGGTAGCGCTGCAGCTGCCGCCTGCTGTTGAGTTGGGAAGCCACCATCAGCACCACCGCAATGATCCCGATCGCAATTGTGAGCTTATGTATGCCGTTCTCCACTGGCATAAAATCCGGAAGAAAGCCACTGTTGAGCGCCTTGAATGTTTCATCTCGAACGATGATGGTACCGGTGCTAGCCGTTACCATGGAAAGAAGCCCGCGGAATATGAACATGCCTGCAAGCGTTGTGACAAACGCAGGAACCTTAACGCGGGAAACCAGCGTCCCCTGGTACAGCCCAACGACCACGCCGCCCAGCAGGATCACCGGGATCACCACATACACAGGGAGCCCGTTTGAAAGCAGCATAGCGGAAAGCGCGCCTAAGAAGCCCGCCACATAACCCACCGAAAGATCGATGTGCCGGACAATGAGGATGAGTGTCATGCCGATTGCCAGCACCGCCACATAGGCTGTCTGGTTAATCAGGTCCGACAGGTTGCGCGGGGACAGGAACCGCCCCTTGGTCATGATGCCAAAGAATATGAATATGGCGATCAATGCGATGTACATGACGTAATCGCGTACGTTGTTCTTTAACAGCGTGCCTAACTCCCGGCCAAGGCCCGGCTTCAGTTCGGCGGATACGGTGTTATTTGTCTTCATGCGGACTCCTCCCCTGTCTTGGTTGCCATGGCCATAACGGCCTGCTCCGTGGCCTCGTGTGCGGCTAATTCCCCAGTAATGCTGCCTTCGGACATGACATAGAGCCTATCGCTCATGCCGAGGATTTCTAAAAGCTCGGACGAGATCATGATAATGCTCATGCCCTGTTCCACAAGGCGGTTCATAATGCTGTAAATTTCAAATTTTGCGCCCACGTCAATACCGCGCGTGGGCTCGTCGAGTATCAGCACATTGGGCTCGGTAAAAAGCCACTTGGCGATGGACACCTTCTGCTGGTTGCCGCCGGAAAGGTTGTTCACCTTCTGCTGCACAGATGGCGTCTTGATATTCAAAGAGTCTTTATACTCATTGGCAACGCGGACCTCCTCATTGTCGTTGACCTTGAGGCCCTCCACAAGTTTGTCGATGCCCGCGATGGTGATGTTGTACTTGATATCCTGTATCAGCACAAGGCCGTTGCCTTTGCGGTCCTCCGTCACATAGGCGAGCCCGCCCTTGACGGCGTCCGCCGGGTGCTTGAAGCGTACGCGCTTGCCGTTTATAAAAAGCTCGCCCCCCGTGATGTGGTAGCCCGGCATGTTGCCGAACACGCTCATGGCAAGCTCGGTGCGGCCCGCGCCCAATAGCCCCGCAAGGCCTACGATTTCGCCCTTGTGCACCTTAATGTTGACGTCGTGCAGTATCTCCCGGTCCCGTATGGGGTCGTAGACTGTCCAGTTGCGGATTTCAAAAGCCACCTCTTTTGCCGGGTGCACATCCCGCTTGGGATAGATGTTTTCAATCTCACGCCCGACCATGTGGCGGATGATTTCATGCTCCGTGATCTGGCGCTCTGTGGCGTCCATGGAGGTAATTGTCGCGCCGTCGCGCAATACCGTGATGGTATCCGCAATGGAGACAACCTCCTTGAGTTTGTGGGAGATCATAATGCAGGTAACGCCCTGCTTTTTTAATTGCCGTAAGAGGTTCAACAGGTTTTCGCTGCCGTCCTCATTGAGGGCGGCGGTAGGTTCGTCCAAAATCAGCAGCTTGACGTTTTTTGAAAGCGCTTTTGCAATTTCCACCAGCTGCTGGCTGCCCACGCCCAGATCCTTGACCTTGGTGGCGGGGTTGACGTTTAGCTGCACGCGCTCGAGCATCTGCTTGGCGCGCACAATGGTTTCCGACCAGTCGATGACGCGGCCTTTCATGATTTCATGGCCGAAGAATATGTTTTCATAGATTGAAAGCTCGGGGATGAGCGCAAGTTCCTGATAGATGATGGCAATACCGGCGCTTTCACTGTCCGCGATGTGCCGAAATCGCTGCTCTGTCCCCTCGTATATGATTTCCCCATCGTACGTGCCATGGGGGTGAACGCCGGAAAGCACCTTCATCAATGTGGATTTCCCAGCCCCGTTTTCGCCGACGAGGCAGTGGATCTCCCCGCGCTTCACTTTGAAGTTGACGCGGTCGAGCGCCTTAACGCCCGGAAATTGCTTGGTGATCCCGCGCATTTCCAAAAGAATGTCGTTCAAGAGAGCACCTCATTTCTAATAATTGCAACATGCAGAGGCTGCATGATAAACGTTTCAATGAAG
>JAEXTB010000158.1 GCA_023453725.1 Bacillota bacterium
CTATACGCCTTCACTTCCAGTAACGCTTACTATGCCTTCCTCTATGACTCCTGTGCTGCAAACGGTGGACGCTGAGGGGCGGCAAAGCTTCTTTTCACTAACGGAATAACCGCGATATCGCTGATACAACAAACGCGAGAGGATGCTACTACGCTTAAAATATTTGCCATTTGGTTTTCCGCCATATGGACACTTCCCGGCATTCTGCATACAAAAGAGCACAGGCGTTTGCCTGTGCTCTTTTTATATCTACTTTATTCTAAGAAGTCCTTGAGCTTTTTGCTACGGCTCGGATGCCGAAGCTTTCGAAGCGCTTTTGCTTCAATCTGACGGATGCGTTCCCTGGTAACGGCAAACTCACGGCCTACTTCTTCCAATGTCCGTGCCTTGCCGTCGTCAAGTCCAAAACGCAGACGCAGCACCTTTACCTCACGCGTGGTGAGCGTATCCAATACGTCCATCAGCTGCTCTTTTAGTAAGGTACCCGCGACCACTTCCGCAGGCGCCGGGGCATCGTCATCCGGGATAAAGTCTCCCAAATGGCTGTCTTCTTCTTCGCCGATGGGGGGCTCCAGCGATACCGGCTCCTGCGCGATTTTTATGATCTCACGCACCTTTTCTTCCGTGATGCCCATTTCTTTGGCAATCTCATCGGGTCTCGGGTCACGCCCATATTCCTGCAAGAGCTGGCGGTTGACGCGGATGAGCTTATTAATGGTTTCCACCATATGAACCGGAATGCGGATGGTACGGGCCTGATCTGCGATGGCCCTTGTAATCGCCTGTCTAATCCACCAGGTGGCGTAAGTAGAGAATTTATAGCCCTTACGGTAATCAAATTTCTCAACGGCTTTGATCAAGCCGAGATTGCCTTCCTGTATTAAATCAAGGAACAACATGCCGCGCCCGACATACCGCTTTGCTATAGAAACCACCAGCCTCAGGTTTGCTTCTGCTAGCTGCTGCTTAGCGTCCTGATCGCCTTCGGCCATGCGCTGGGCGATTTCAACTTCCTCCACAGCGGTTAACAACGGAACCTTGCCGATCTCTTTGAGGTACATACGTACCGGATCATCGATATTCAGACCTTCGGATACCGCAAGCTCCGTTTCAATGGCTGCAATCTCTTCGCTGATATCCGGTGGAAGCTCTACATCCTCCACAACATCAATATTAAGCGCCTCAATCCGGTCGTAAATACCTTCGACCTGTTCTTGATCCATTTCCTGCTCTTCCAGAGCATCCATGATTTCTTTGTACGTCAGGACGCCCTTGGATTTGCCTTTTTCCAACAGATCGTTGATTTTTTTCATGCGGGGTTCTTTGATTTCCAAAGAAAGTCCCCTCCTTCTTCCCTATTATTCTATTGCTGCACGCGCAGTTTTCTGCGCATGTTATCCAGCTCCGCTATCTGCCGGGTGAATGCGAGTTTTTCGTCCAGCGACACCGTATCGCCGGTTGAGCGTGCCCGCAGTGCTTTGATCTCTTCCTCCACATCCAGCAGCCTGATGCGAAGAATGCTATCGTTCGCGAGTTTTTCCGGGTCCGCCATCGCGGCTTCCGTTTCAAGCGCGCCGGAAAGCTGCTGCGTTTCTTCCGGCGTCAATCCGCTCAACATAAGCGCGATATCCGGTTTGTTCCCTTCTGCATGAGCCGCAAGCAAGGCTTGCGCCATCATGCGGTATACTTCATTGGTAAATACCTGCTCTTCTGATAGCCCGCAGGACGCTACAGCCGCAACCGCCACTTCCCCCTGTAGCATGGCCCGCAAAAGCGCAAGTTCCGCCAATTGCCTTGGCGAGCTTTCCTCACGGCTCCGCACCCTATCCTGCGTGCGAAAGCGTCCTTGTTCCTGTGATTTCTCCGGTGTAGAACGCTCTCCCTGCGCACGCAGCGCCTCTACGGTAAAGCCGGTATTGCGCGCAAGCGTTGCATAATACCGTTCGCGCTCCACCGGCTCGAGCCCAGCAATAAAGCGGCAGCCTGCAAGCGCGTACTCTTCCCGGCCATCCTCCGTGGAAAGATCATACCCGGACGCCATACGCAAAAGCTTGAATGCGTTTAGCGAAAGCGCCTCATCCCGCAGCTTATCAAACGCTTCTTTGCCGTATTTCCGTGCAAAGTCGTCCGGGTCCAGCCCTTCCGGCATGGTTATCACCCGAACCTTTAATCCTTCCGCCACCAGGATATCAAGACCGCGCAGCGTTGCGTTCTGGCCCGCGGAGTCCCCATCGTAGGCAATATACACGGTAGATGCGTACCGCCCAATCAGGCGCGCTTGCTGCTGGGTCAGCGAGGTACCAAGCGACGCTACCGCATTGGTTACGCCCGCCGCATACAGGCTGATGACATCCATGTAGCCTTCTACCAGTACAATATCGGCAATTTTTGCACCCTTCAACAGGTTGAGCGCATAAAGATTATGCCGTTTGCTGTAAATTGGGGTATCGCCCGTATTAATGTACTTTGGGGTATCATTCCCCATTGTACGTGCTCCAAACCCCAAAACACGCACATTTGTGCCTATGATTGGAAATGTTACCCTGTTGCGGTAAGCGTCATACACACGGCCTGTCTTGGGGTTCCTTACAAGCAGCCCCGCTTCAATGAGGTCTTCCTCTGAAAATCCCTCGGAAGTAAGCTGTTTCATCAGCCGATCCCAGGAGTCCGGCGCGTACCCAAGGCCAAAGCGGGTGACAATTGCCGCGTCTAGTCCCCTTCTGGCAAGATATGCGCGGGCCTGTGCGCCTTCATCCGTCAGCAGGCATTTGTGGAAAAATTCTGCGGCCGCTTTGGCAGCGGAATACAGCCGTTCCCTCTTCGCACGTTCCTGCCTGAGCGCTTCATCGTCCGTTTCCTGTGGAAGCTCCATGTTGGCGCGCTGTGCAAGGAAGGCAATCGCTTCCGCATACGGAAGCCGCTCCATCTCCATTGCAAACTGTACAATACCGCCCCCGGCTCCACATCCAAAACAATAATAAAGCTGCTTGTCCGGCGAAACAGAAAAAGAAGGCGTCTTCTCGTTGTGAAAAGGGCAAAGCCCCCACAACTTTTTCCCTTTGGCGCGCAGCGTGACATAGGAGGAAACAAGTGAAACAATATCATTTTTAGACAACAGTGTTTCCATCCACGCTTCATTAAACCGCGCCATTTTTCCCCCTTCCTTCCCGATGCCGGTACCCGTCTTGGGCATATCCATTCAAAGAAGCCCTTTTGGGCAACGCCCTAATATATTCGGTACATTTGTACGTATTCCTGCCCAAATATAAAAATTAAATATTAATTCCACTCTTCCGGCACAAACAAACGCTTATAGACGTTGATGGCGTACCGGTCCGTCATGCAGGCAATCCAGTCCGCTACAACGCGCTCGCTGCCGTCTGCCTCCGCATTCGCTAAAAACTCCTCCGGCAGCTGCTCCATATGCGTCATATAGTATGCAAAGAGGGAGCGCACCACATGCTTGGCCTTTCCTTCTTCGCGCTTTGCGGAAAGATTGAAGTATACATGGGAGAACATGAAATCCCGCAGTTCCTCAAACGCCCGCTCCATTTCACTGGACATGTGCACCTGCGGCTGCAGAAAGCTATGCTCTACAACATCAATAATCATCGAGTTGATACGCGCGCCGTGGGTTGCACCTACGACGCGGACGCATTCATCCGGCAACTGATCCGGTGATATGACATGCGCGCGTACAGCGTCGTCAATATCGTGGTTGATATAGGCGATGCGGTCCGAAATGCTCACAACTTTGCCTTCAAGTGTTGCGGGCCTGCCCGATTTTTTATGGTGCAGGATACCATCCCGCACTTCATACGTCAGGTTCAATCCAACGCCGTTTTCCAGTTTCTCCACCACGCGCAGGCTTTGCATGTTGTGTTCAAAGCCGCCGGGTACAAGCTCGTTTAGTACCTCTTCCCCTGCATGGCCAAACGGCGTATGCCCAAGATCATGCCCCATGGCAATGGCCTCCGTCAGATCCTCATTCAGGCGCAACGCCCTTGCGATGGTACGGGCAATCTGGGAAACCTCCAGCGTATGTGTGAGTCTGGTGCGGTAATGATCCCCCTGCGGAGAGAGGAACACCTGCGTCTTATGCTTGAGTCTGCGGAAAGACTTGCAATGGATGATACGATCCCTGTCCCGCTGGAACTCCGTCCGGATATCACAGGAATCAAGCGGCTTTTCACGGCCGCGGGTATTTTCGGAAAGTATGGCATAAGGAGAAAGCGTATCCCGTTCCCGCTGCTGGGTGAACAGCCTGTATTTCGCGCCGCAAAAATCCTTTTCTTCCATTCGTATTCCTCCCGTCCCGGAAAAGCCTACCGGCAATGTCGGGCATCTTAACTGTATTTATACCCCATTTATTTGAAAAATCCTTCTTTATACATAAAAACAGGCTTTTCTTATAGAGAAAAGCCTGTTTCATATCAATAAAACACCATTTTATTTGAGCAAATCGTCAAGCCATGCGGTATTCATGGCGTCACTGGGCATACGCCAGTCCCCGCGCGGAGAGAGCGTGACGGAACCGACCTTGGGGCCGTCCGGCAGGCAGGAACGTTTGAATTGCTGGCTGAAGAAGCGCTTGCAGAACACGGTGAGCCAATGGCGGATGATCGCTTCTTCATATGTCCCGGTAAAGGCATACACTGCCATGCGCAGTACTTTTTCAGGCGTAGCGCCCCAGCGAATCATATGATAAAGGAAGAAGTCATGCAGCGCATAGGGGCCTACAAGTTCCTCCGTCTGCTGCGTGATTTTTTCGCCGTCAGCAGGAAGAAGCTCCGGGCTGACCGGCGTATCTAAAATATCCATCAGCACATCTTGCAGCGCCTGATCTTTCGCCGTATCCGCAAGGTAGCGGACGATGTGCCGGATTAGAGACTTTGGAACGGAGGCATTGACCCCGTACATCGACATATGATCCCCGTTGTAGGTTGCCCACCCAAGGGCAAGCTCGGAAAGATCCCCTGTTCCTATCACAATGCCGCCGCTTTGGTTTGCGATATCCATGAGAACCTGAGTCCGCTCGCGCGCTTGGCCGTTTTCAAACGTCACGTCGAACACATCTTCAGGATGCCCGATATCCTGAAAATGCTGTTTGACGGCCGCCGTAATGTCAACCGTCTTGCAGGGAATCCCCAAACAATCGCAGAGTTTTTCCGCATTGGTACGCGTTCTTCCCGTGGTACCAAAGCAGGGCATCGTTACTGCAAGAATGTCAGATGCGGGCCGTGCTGCAAGTTCCATCGCCCGTACGGCTACAAGCAGAGCAAGCGTAGAATCAAGCCCTCCAGAGATGCCGATGACCACACTTTTGCAATTGGTATGCTCAATACGTTTTCTCAACCCATGCGCCTGAATACGCAGGATATCCTCGCAGCGCTCGTTGCGGTCATGCAGATCCTGCGGAATAAACGGCGTAGGCGATATTTCCCTTGTAAGGACAGTTTCCACAGCAGGTAAGGTAAACTCCGTCACAACATACGGTACATGCCCTTCGAGAGGCTCTATGCTGAACGTTGTCATACGGCGGCGCTCATGAATGAGCCGTTTGCAGTCGATTTCCGTTTCAATATAAGCCGTCTCTTGCGCGAATGGCTCTGTTTCCTTTAATATGGCGCCGTTTTCCGCAATGAGGTTGTGCCCTGCAAACACCATATCGGTTGTCGATTCTCCATGACCGGCATCCGCGTACAGGTATGCGCTGCAAAGGCGGGCGCTCTGGCTTTTTACAAGCAGCCTTCTGTATGCGTCCTTGCCGATGGTTTCATCACTTGCAGAGAGATTAAGGATGACCGTAGCCCCCTCGTTGGCAAGTGTGTTGGAAGGCGGGCAGGGTACCCAAAGGTCTTCACAGATTTCTATCCCCACGCAAAGTTCGCGCATTGTGGCGCAGCGGAACAGCTGACGCGTACCAAACGGGACACATTCCCCACCCAGCATAATCTCGCTTTGGCGGCGGGGCGCGGGGGTAAACTGCCGCAGTTCGTAAAACTCTCCATAATTCGGCAAATGCGTTTTTGGCACCACGCCAAGTATACTGCCGTTATATAAGACAGCGGCACAGTTGTAAAGCTTGTCCGCGTGACGAAGGGGAACGCCAAGCACAACAAGCATGTGAACGTCTTTGGTGTGTTCCTTTAATAAAAAAAGCGCGTTTTGCGCAGCGTCGAGCAGCGTATCATGCAAAAAAAGATCCGCGCAGGTATAGCCTGTCAGGCAAAGCTCCGGCAGCAGCAGGACGCCTACTCCGTTTTTACTCGCGCGGTCTATGATCTCTATCATGCGCGCGGCATTGTATGCGCAATCCCCTACGCGAATATTTGGAGTAGCTGCCGCTACCTTTACAAACCCATGCCTCATAGTTTCCTCCCGATTGTCCTTGCTTACAGGCGGCCCATTGTAAATCCGCCAATGCTTAGATTACCCTGCCGTGGTGCATTTTACTATTGTATTGTACTTCCCTGAGTTGGGACCGTCAACCTGCCGCGCATGCTGAGGTTTGCCGATACCGAGCAGTGGCGGTAAACGTGCGGCATATGAAAATAATCATATTCTGTCGTTTACAGCCATATAACCCAACATTATAATAAAGCTATATAAGAAAACGTATATGCTTAAGATCACTTATCTAACTTTGCATATGCATAGAAGGAGTCCGGCGTATGGAAGCACCCAATCCATCCAATCTCAATGCAACACCCTCGGCGGAAGGCACAAAAGCAATCGGGAAAAAGCGTACCATATGGATGGTATCTATTGCTTGTATCGTACTGGTTGTTCTGGCGGGTATTTTGTTCTACCAAAAAATGCAGCGTGATGAAGCGTTGCGCCTGAGCATTGTCAATTCCGAAGTATTCCGGGATGGCGTGATCATTGATGGCGTTTCTGTGGGCGGTATGACAAAAGAGGATGCACGCGCCGCTGTGGAAGCAGCCCAGCAGGAGCAGTTAAGCGCCATTTCTTTTGATTTGAAGTTTAATAACCAGGATTATCCAGCGAATGCCTCCGCCTTTGATATGGAATTCGATACAGATGCAGTCCTTGAAGATGCATTTTCTCTTGCCCGCGCCGGAACGCTTTCCCAACTGCAGAGTGAGCTCGATGACATCAGTGCCAACAAGCGTAACTTCAGTACGAAAGCATCTGCCAATGCTGATGCTGTCGCCGCCTTTGTAAAAGCGCTGGCGGAAAAAGTTGATACGCCTGCCGTAGATGCGCAGTTCCGCATACTGATCGATACATCTTCCGTTACGGAGGAAGAAAAGAAAACCATCGCATATGTGCTGGCCGCCGCTTCCACTACGTCTGAGCAGCGTTTCCGCTACGAGCCCGAGCAGGACGGCACCGTAATCAATCAGGCGGAGCTTACAAATGCGCTGCTTGGTA
>JAEXTB010000241.1 GCA_023453725.1 Bacillota bacterium
CTTGCAAGCTTGTGGGTGCCATACCCTTCCTTGGAGTTTGCATGCATCAGGCTGTAGATGCGGGGCAGGTAACCAAGCTGCTCCGTATAGATCCGCCGCATGCTTGTATAATCGTCCCCGATGCGGGCCACCATTTCTTCGTAGCTTTCCTCCGGCACGCCATCTTCGTCGCGGATAAAATCCATCAGGTAATGGTCGTAATTGCGCCTGAGATATTGTGAGATCATGGAGAACTGTACGCTGTCGATATGGCCGATATAGTTGTCGTACCGGTCAAATACATTGATGTACTCCAGCCGGTAGCCGTTTGTGCCAAGTTCCCAATACGTGCTCTTTTTTAACGCCAGAAGATCATCCGCGTTCAAAAACTTGTTGTCCCGCTTTTCAAACTTATCCGCATAGGAAAACATCATGGCACGGAAGTTGTACGCTTCAAGCACTTCTTGAGCGAATATGGCGGTATCCCGGCGGCCGTCCTCAAACATCAGGAACAGCGCTTTTTTAGGAAGCGGCTTGCCGGACACATAATAATCGATGATGTCCTGTTCGGCAATGGTAATATAGCCGGATGCTTTGAGCGCCTGCACATGCGCGTATAAACGGTCAAGATTAATCAGCGAATCCGAGCTGTCGTAACGCTCCACGCCAAAGTAGGAAAGCGCAACAAAGCCGTCCTCGGTCGTACTGCTCATGGGGACAGAGGCGGGTGGTTCATAGGTGCGCGTCTGCAGAAAAGACTTCACAAGCCAAAATGCAGCAAGCAGCAGTATGACGCACTCGAATACCGTACGGATCCGCTTGCGCCTGTTGTGCTTTTTGAAGTAATCGGCCTGCTGCTTCATGCGCTCAATTCCTTTTTCTGAAGCTTCTTTTTGCGCGTGGCAATGCGCTCCAGTTTCCGTTCTCTGCGCTGCTGCGCCTTCACGTCTGCGGGCGTCATGCGGGTACCCCAGGTGGATTTCCAGAATGTAAACCATGCGATGGGCATCTGCCACAACAGCACGAATTCATAATAGATGCAGAACAGGAAGCCGTAGAACCAGATGGAGCTTCGTCGGAAGAACAGCTGCGCAAAGCTCATCATCAACGACATCAGCAGCAAGCCTGTCATAAACGTGAGCGGGAATATGCCGTAAGCGATGGGCACATATATGAGGTTGTACACCACAACAACCGGCGCCAGTACCGGAGTCAGCAGCCCAATGTAGAAGAACAGGGACATAAAGGGTTCCTTCTTCCACATGTAGCGGCCTGCGATGATGGATTCCCGGAGCCACGAGCGTTTCCAGCGCATCTGCTGCTTTAAGAGAGATTGGTGCGTGTTGGGCACGATGGTGGCGCAGATAGCGGTATCCTGGTAGGCCGTGCGGTGCTTGCGAAGAACAAAGTTTGTCAGGCTCCTGTCGTCGCCAAACGTGGCGCGCTGCCCTAAAAACTGCTGCCCCAGCCATTCGTCCATGTGCTCCATGACAATTGACTTCCGGTAGCAAGCCAGAGGCCCGGAAAGACATGTGACCGCATCGAAGTACGACTCCGCAGCCTTCATGATGCGGAAGGCAATGTAATAGCGTACCGCCTGCATTTTGGTCACGCCGTTCGTGTACGTGTTTGCGACATCCGTGCGGCCGGATACGCCGCCTACCTTCGGGTCGGCGAAGGGCTGTACTAGGCTCCGTATGGCGTCATGCGCCAAAAAGCTGTCCGAATCTACGAAAACAAGCAGCTCATGCGTTGCATAACGCGCGCCCAACGCAAGCGCCTCACGCTTACCGCGGTTGGTCTTGGGCTCAATGTACTTGATGCGCTCACGGGTCAGGTAACGGGAAGATTCGTTATAGAGCGCAGTGAGCATCTTTAATATCACGGCCTGTGAGTTGTCCGTCGAACAATCGTTGACGACGATGACTTCAAGCTTATCCACCGGATAGTCCTGATCCACGCAGCAGCGGATGGTCCGCTCAATCCATTCCTCCTCATTAAAACAGGGGATAATGATGCTGACCCCCGGCGTAAACGCAGGGTCGACCGGGGTGGATCGGTAGAGCGAGCCGAACAGGTACCGGGAAAGCAGGAACACCGCCGCCATGATGCTGTACAGGTACAGCATTTTATTAAAACGGAAGTAAATCAGGCTTTCCGTACGCATGAGCAGTATAATAAGGGACACAAAGAACAGCATGAAGGCGGACATCGTAAGCGCCGAGCGGTCCTTGTGCTGTTCGACATACGAATCAAGGAGCTGGCTGAATTTCAGCCCGCACCCATACATGCCTTCGGTATCCACACGGCGCACGAAATCCGCACCGATTTTTACCTTTGACTCCATTCCTTCGGGCAGAACACCCGGCGGAATTTGAAAGCGCAAGTTGATAGAGGAAGCGCCTGCAAGGCGCTCCGCATCCTCTTGGGAGACAAATTCAATGAGGATGCCGCTTTGGGAAATATCCACGCAGGTTCCTTTTAGCGTTATGGAGTGCCTGCGGCTGTCCCGGATGCGCGCAGAAACAGGAAAACGCCCCTCAAAGCGGAGGCCGGGGGCATACCCCGCCGTCGCCTTGTTGGACTTTTTATCTGGCCCCGGCTGCTTGAGCCGTCTGTCGCCGACAATCCGGATTCCCTCAGGGTCCGGAACATGCACGAACAGGCGGCGGTCTGCCTTGGGTTTGATAAACACATCCTGTTTTGGAGCGGCTTTCTTCAATGTGGCTCCCTTCATATCGGATCGGAATAAGAGGGCGGAAGCAATTTCGCTTTCTCTTATTCCGGCTTTGGCAGGTAATTGCTCAACTTGTCAAGCTTATAGCCCATAGCGGTGAGCTTTTCAATAATGGTGGGGAGTGCTTCCGCACTGCTGGAGTTGTCCGTTAAATGCAATACCACCATTTCCCCGCGTCCTGCGTTCTCTATGGCGTACTTGATCACGTCTTTGGCGGAACGCTCATAATCCTGCGTGCTGATGTTGCTTAAAAGGGAGTATTCCATCCCGCAGGCAAGCACCGCATTGGTCGTCTGCGTGTCGTAGGTCAGAGTCGGCGGCCTGAAATACGGTTCCGGCGCACGGCCGATGGCCTCCGCTACCACCTGCTGGCATTTTACAACATCCTCTTGCAGCTCGTCCACTGTGAGCGTGTTGATAATGGAGTGTGTATATGTATGGTTGCACAGGTCATGGCCGGCTTCGGAAATTGCACGCGCAAGGTTGGGGTTGTTGATGACACCCGCACCTCGTAGAAAGAAGCTCGCCTTTACGCCGTATTTTTCAAGCGTGTCCAATATTCTGGTAATCTGTTTGTCTCCGCCCCAATCGTCAAATGTGAGGAACATGACGTTTTCCTTTACGGGAATGCGGCTGAGGCTTCGGGTTTTGATGGAGGCATCCGGGTCATAATCCTTGTTGACTTTGACTTCGTCCCAGCCTTCAATTTCGGTAAGTGGCTTTGCTTCATATTGGTTTAAATACAGTTCCGCAAGCGGCGCAAAGCCATATCCGGTATCAAATACGATTGCAGCAATCCCTTCTACAATTTTGTCAAGATCGCGGTACTCGTCCATATGCAGCGTAATAATATCGCCGCGATGAAAGCCCTTAGAGAAATAGGAGAGGATTTCTTCCGCCGTTTGCTCTTTTTGTGTGGGCGGATACTTGTTATAGAGTATGGGGGTTAACCCCACCGTCTGGCATGCTTTTTGCAGCACCTCGCCAACCTCCCCGTAAGGCGGGCGGTAAAGCGCAGGTGTCTTGCCTGTTGCCTTTTTAATGGCTGCGATGCTGGTAAAGAGAGACTTGCAGGCCTCCTCATACGAGGTTTTGTTTAAGCTTTTCTCAAAAAAACCGCCGCTCTCTATATCGTGGCCTGCCTGGGCAATGGACTGGATGGCCGCCTTTCGCGTCACGGCGTCCTCGCCTGTCACAAAGAAGGTTGCCTTTGCATCAAGGGACGCAAGGGTGTTTAGCAGGCTGTTCACCTGTTCGTCACTGCCGAGGGATTGAAATGTGAGGG
>JAEXTB010000055.1 GCA_023453725.1 Bacillota bacterium
GGACGCAGCCCGGTATGGGAACTATGCCCCAAACTCCTTCCATGCAGCCTACCGTCCGTCCGCCCATGCAGGCACAACCGGGGACTAGTGCACAGCCGGGAATGGGCGCCATGCCGCAAACGCCTTCCATGCAACCTACTGCCCGTCCCCCGATGCAGGGAACACAGCCGGGCATGGGAACTATGCCGCAGGCCCCGTCCATGCAGCCCACCGTACGTCT
This sequence comes from Bacillota bacterium, assembly GCA_023453725.1. Classification (GTDB taxonomy): domain Bacteria; phylum Bacillota; class Clostridia; order Christensenellales; family CAG-138; genus JAEYLA01. The sequence continues at coordinate 221 of JAEXTB010000055.1, forward strand.
GCCTATGCAGAATACACAACCCGGCATAAGTATTCAGCCACCTCCATCTGGCCAAACGGCTCAACCCGGAACGCCAGTCCGGCCGCCGTCTGTGCAAGTTCCGGAAATGATGCAGCAAGTACCCCGGGCGAGCACAGGACAACAGCCGTCCTCAACCCGGCCGGCACCGGGAGCTGCTCCGAACATGCCGAACGCCAACAGGCCGGGCATGCCGCAGCAACCCGTATCCTCATCCCCCATGCCGGCAGAAGGCCACGAACTTGAAAATGCAATGAGTGGTGCATCTATCCCTCCGGCAATGTCTCCTTCGAACAGCGCCGCCCTACAGCAGATATTGGAGCAGGCAAGCGGCATATTCCCCACGCGGTCCGGCAGCACCAATGAGTCCGCCGTCCCGACGTCCGCTCCGGTTATGCAAGACATACCCCGCGTTGCAAGGACTACCGAGGAATGGCAGCGGGAAGTTGATGAACTGCTGCAGGAACCTATGCCGCCTATGCAAAACACACCTGACGCCGCCCCGGAACCTGGCGGCCGCAGGCAACCGGTGCCCCACCCGTTCCCCGGGCAATTCCCCGACTCCGAATGGGTGCGCGTAGAGACGCCCAATGGCGACGGATATTTCTATGAGGGGCGTATGCAGCGCGGAAACGAACGGTTCTTTATCACCGCCGTTCCGGGCGAATACCGTCCCGTACCGCCCCGCCACCTGCAAGGGCAGGGGTTTGGCCGCTACATCCCCTCCCGCAGCGGCGGGTGCTGGGTTCGCGTCCAGAAAGAGCGGTAAGGTATCAAAAGATCCTTAAACATCGAAGGCTTTGCGCCAAGCGCAAAGCCTTCTTTATTAGCGAGGATACTTCCCATCGTTTACGAAAAGTCCCTTGTGAAAATATCGCTGTGTTCCACCAGGCTTTCTACCGTATCAAACCCAAGCCGATGCAGAAGCTCAATGACATAGGGATTTTCAATGGGCGTCTGGTAGATGGCCTGGCTGCCGTATTCATATACGTTTTTGCGGCCCTCCTCTTTGGGAATTAATATTTTGGGCCCGCCGACACAGCCGCCCACGCAGCCCATACCCTCAATAAAGTTTGCAGTAATTTTGCCGCTCAATACGTCATTGAGCATGGCTTTGCACGCGGGTACCCCGTCGGCCTGCGCCGCGCGCACCGTAATGCTGCGGTTGGGGTTCAGCCGCTCCAATGTTTTCTGCACAGCTTCGCTGACACCGCCCGTGCTTGCATAAATGCGGCCTGTGCGGGAGGAATGATCCCGCTCATCCTCTTCCATATCCGCCGGGTTGATATCCGCAAACTCGAAGATGTCCCGTATTTCATGGAAGGTCAATACAAAGTCCGTGGAGGCCGAAACGTCTTTTTCCCGCGCTTCCGCTTTCTTTGCGATGCAGGGCCCGATAAACACCGTCAGCGCGTCCGGATAAAGCGTCTTGATAGCCCGCCCGCACGCCACCATGGGCGAAACGGCGCCGGGCACATGGGGCATGAGCGTATGGTAGACCTTTCGGATCATGGCAATCCACATGGGGCAGCAGCAGCTTGTCAGCTGATAATCCTCTTCTGTTAGTATATTTTTATCGAATTCCAGCGCTTCCTTCAGCGTGAGAATATCCGCAAACAACGCAACCTCCACCATGCCGGTAAAGCCCAGCCGCTTAAACGCAGCGCGCAGTTTGCCCGGCGTAACGTCGCTGGTAAACTGGTTGATAAAAGCGGGCGCAATCATTGCATACACCGGCGTTTTCGCGTTATGGATGGCGTCCAGCGTGGGCAGGATATCCTTGCTTTCCGTTAGCTTCTTTGCGCGGCAGTTGTCAATACATTCCCCACAGCCGACACAAAGATCGGCGTTAATGGCAATGTTGCCTTTCTCGTCCCGGTAAAGCGCTTCAAACAGGCACCTTTGGACGCAATGCTCGCTCTCTGAGCAGGCGCATTCTCCGATACGGATCACGGGCGCATGCTTTTTGGGATTGAGCAGACAATCCAGATGGTGCGGGTCGAATTCTTCCTGTTTGAGATAATCGAGTTCTTCCTGCAGATGATTCTTTACCGAGGCTTCTACCAGCCGCTCGTATAACTGTGCGAATGTCGTCATTCTGCCTGCTCCTTATGCTTTCGTCTTTGGCTCTATTATACCATATTCTATCCAGCGTCTGCGCCCAAGCATGTGTCCTCGCCGATTCATTACGCCGCCCTCTTTCCTGCAATAGAAGTTTTGGTATACTCTACTTCTTAGTATCGAATGGGAGATGAACATCATTGAAGCAAAACAAATACGACGATCCGTCTTTTTTTAAAAAGTACGCCCAGATGACCCGGTCAAAAGAGGGCTTGGAGGGAGCGGGCGAGTGGCAGGCGCTTAAAAAACTGTTGCCTTGCTTTCAGGGAAAGCGAGTGCTGGACTTGGGCTGCGGGTATGGGTGGCACTGCATCTATGCAGCAGAGCAGGGGGCAAAATCGGTAACGGGCATCGATATCTCGGAAAAGATGCTCACGGTAGCGCGGGAAAAGACCGCTTTCCCCAACATCACTTACCTGCGCCTGCCCATAGAAGACGCGGATTTTCCAGCAGGCTCGTTTGATGTGGTCATCAGCTCCCTCGCGTTCCATTACATTGCGGATTTTGACCGCTTGTGCAAAAACATCCATACATGGCTTGCCCATGAGGGCTCGTTTGTATTCTCCATAGAGCATCCGGTGTTTACCGCGCAGGGCCGGCAGGAATGGATTGACGATGATCTTGGAAACCATCTGTATTGGCCGGTGGACGGATACTTTATGGAAGGCCGCAGGGAAAGCGTATTCCTAGGGGAGCAGGTTGTGAAATACCATAGGACAGTCATGAGCTATACGGGTTCCCTCTTGCAAAACGGTTTTGCCCTTACAAGCCTTGTTGAACCAATGCCGTCCGAGGAACTTTTGCAGATACCCGGAATGACGGACGAGCTTCGCCGCCCCATGATGCTGCTGCTGTCCGCCAGAAAAAGCGGATAAATGCCGCCGACCTAGCGGCAGCGGTATCTCCGTGCCACGCAAAAAATCTGTTCGGACTGGCTTCCTATGGTTGACAGGACCGTTTCGATTTGTTATGTATACTTAAGCGCTATTTTTGTATACGTATTATGCGCCAATAACTGCAGAAAAGAAACATGGGTATGCTTGAGCAAATAACAGCGGTCGCCTCGCAAGTCATTATTTTATTCGTCCTCATCGGCGTGGGCTTTGCCTGCGGCAAAGCGAACATGTTCAGCGATGAATCCATTTCCGGAATGACCGCATTCATGCTCAATATTGTGGCACCCTCCGCAATTGTCGATTCGTTCTGCAGGGAATACCAGCCGGAACTCCTTCGCGGCCTGCTGCTGGTCCTTGGAGCGGCGCTGTTCGCGCATGCTGCGGGCATCGGGCTAAGCCGCCTCATCATCCGGGACAAAAACGAG
>JAEXTB010000069.1 GCA_023453725.1 Bacillota bacterium
ATTGCGTAAAAGCCAATCCGCTTTGTTGAATCATGCGATTTTCCAACCGATGCTCTCAAATATGACATGCTTTTGTGAAAGGAGCATAGCGCATGCAAAATAAGAACGTAGGCATATTGAGCTACGGGCTTTATCTGCCCAAGCAGGTGATGACCGCAAAGGAAATTGCCGAAAAGACCAACGGCGTATGGACGGAGGAGGCGGTTGCTTCCAAGCTGGGCATTGTTCAAAAATGCATCCCGGGGGAGGACGATGGCACGCAGGAGATGGGTGTGCGTGCAGCGCAAGACGCGCTTTTACGCGGCAATGTGGACCCTTTGTCCATCGACGTGATACTCTGCATCGGCGAAGAATGGAAGGAATATCCGCTCACGACCTCTGCCATGTACATTCAGGGCGCAATTGGCGCAAACAACGCCTGGGGCATTGATGTACAGAACCGCTGCTGCACCACCTGCTCCGCCATCAAAATGGCAAAGGATATGCTGCTTGCGGATGATGAGATCGATACCATTTTGATCGTCGGCGGCTATCGCAACGGGGACTTTGTAGACTTCACGGACAAAAACATGTCCATGATGTATAACCTTGGCGCGGGCGCAGGGGCGCTGATCCTCAAAAAGGGTATCGATTACAATCTGGTGCTTGGTTCACACATTATGGCTGACGGGAGCATGGCGCGGGATGCGGGCGTCGAAATCGGCGGCATTGCCTGCCCGTTTACGCCTGAAAACGTGCAGGAAGGCTACCGCTCTTTGCGCTTATTGAACCCCGAGCATATGAAGAACCGACTCAACGAGGTTTCCATCAACAATTGGTACCGCTGCATCGACGAATCGCTCCGTAAATCCGGCAATCTCACCCGAAAGGACATTGGCTACCTTGCCATTTTGCACTTCAAACGTTCCCAGCATAATGTCATGCTCAATGAACTCGGGCTTACGCCTGAGCAGACCGTCTATTTGGAACAATACGGCCACATCGGCCAGATTGACCAGATTCTTTCCCTTGCGCTGGGGTTGGAGCAGGGCAAGATCAAGGACGGGACAGTTGTTACCATGATCGCTGCGGGCATCGGGTACGTGTGGGCTTCCACCTGCATCCGCTGGGGCCGGTAGAGTAGTTCGCTTGAAGAACCGGCAGCGAGAAAAAAGCCTCTGCTGCTGCTGTTGTAACATACCCAAAGAAAGGATCGTTTGCCTATGTTCGATTACAGATCTAAATGCGTCAGCGTGCAACAGGCGCTTTCTCTTGTCAAAAGCGGGGACGTGATTACTGTGGGAATGGCGGGTGCGGAGCCCTATGAGTTTTTGACGCAGCTGCACACCATTGCCGACCGCGTGGAGGATGTTACCATTACAAACTCTCTGCCCACCATACAGGGCGAGTATCTGACCAACTTTATGCAATATAAGAAGGCGTTTAAAATTGACAGCTGGTTCTACAGCGGCCAACTGCGCGCACTGCAGCATACGGGACGGATTTCGTTCATCCCCAACTGCCTGCATTTTGCGGGTTTTAAGCGCAACTGCGCCGTGCATACCAACATCTTTATTTCTTCAGCGTCCATGCCGGATGAAGACGGGTATATCGCGCTTTCCTGCTCCAATGTGTATGAAATGTTGATTGCAAAATCCGCGGATACCGTGATTTTAGAAATCAGTCCCAACATCCCGCGTACGACGGGGGATCATAAGCTGCACATTTCGAAAGTGACCTGCCTGATTGAATCGGACTACTATCTCCCGACCATACCGGACGCTGCACCCAATGAAAAGGACAGGGAGATCGGCCGCCATATCGCCGCGCTCATCAACGATGGGGACTGTATTCAGATCGGCATTGGCGGAATTCCAAACGCCGTGTGCGAGTTCCTTTCTGAAAAGTGCGATCTTGGCGTGCATACGGAAATGATGACCACCGGTATCATGCGTCTGATGCAGCGGGGTGTCGTCAACAACTCGAAAAAGCAGATGGATGTTGGAAAGACGGTCTGCTGCTTTGCGTTAGGCTCACAGGAGCTTTATGACTTTATGCATAACAACCCGGATGTCGAGATCAAAGCAGGTTCCTGGGTCAATGACCCCGCCGTGATCGCGAAGAACGACAACCAGGTTTCCATCAATACGTCGCTTGAAATCGACCTGACCGGACAGTGCTGCTCGGAAAGCTTGGGGCATTTGCAGTTTTCCGGCACGGGCGGGCAAAGCGATACCGCGACGGGCGCGCAGAAATCAAGAAATGGGCGTTCCTTTATCGCACTCTATTCTACCGCTATGGTCAAAAACAGGGAGACCGGGGAGCGGGAGGAGCTCTCTAAAATCGTGCCGCTATTAAAGCCCGGCGCTGCGGTTTCTCTTAGCCGCAACGATGTGGACTATGTGGTGACGGAATATGGCGCGGTGCGCCTGCGGGGGCTCAATATCGCCGAGCGCGTGGAAAAGCTCATCTCCATTGCGCACCCGAAATTCCGGGAAGAACTTCGGGAAAAGGCAAAGGAATTGATGTTCCTGCTGTAAGCGCTGCTGCTGGGGTGGAAAGGAAGGGTACTATGGCGGAATTTCTCTATCAGGGACGCCGGATTTACTATGAGGAACACGGTACGGGTGAACCCGTGCTGGTGTTGAACGGCATATTCATGAGCTGTGCTTCTTGGACAAAATTTGTGCCCGCCTTTGCAAACAAGTGCAGGTTGATTTTGTTGGATCTACATGACCAGGGCCGCACAGAGAAAATGGCTGGAGAATATACACAAACGCTGCAGGTGGAACTGGTGGAGGCGCTCCGCATTCACCTTGGCTTAGATACCTTTCATATCACGGGCATTTCCTACGGCGGAGAGGTGGCGATGCAGTATGCAATTGCATATCCAGAGCGCGTGGAAAAACTTGTGCTTTCCAACACTGCGCCAAACACCAGTCATTGGCTCAAGGATATCGGCCACGCTTGGGAGTATGCCTGCAACAGCCATGATGGGCATCAGTTTTTTAAAACCTGCATCCCCACCGTATATTCCCCTCAGTTTTATGAAACGAATTACGCGTGGGCTTCCGCGCGCGAGCAGCTGTTTGTAGACTCCTTTGGGCCGGAGGTGTACGATGCGTTCGCCCGGCTCATCCGCTCGGCGGAAACGCACGACGTGCGGGCGCAATTGAGGCAGATTACGGCGAAAACGCTTGTGATTTCCTCGGAGCATGATTATGTGACGCCGTTCTACCAGCAAAAAGAACTGGTAGCGGGCATCAAAAACGCGGCGCATGCACTCATTCCCGAAGCGGGCCATGCCGTGATGTACGAAAAGCCCGCTGAGTTTATTGCCCTCATTGCTGGGTTTTTGTTGACGGATACTGATGTTGCCATCGTGTAATATTTAAAAATTCAGGAGGAAACGAATATGGGAAAGCGGTTGGAGAACAAAGTCGCCATCGTGACGGGAGGCGCTGCGGGCATCGGCGCGGAATGCGCAAAGCGGTTCGCCGAAGAAGGCGCAATTGTTTATGCGGCGGATATGAAGGAGTTGACCTATGAGGCGGAAAATGTCCACTTTACAAAGCTGAACGTAACGGATGTGGAAAACTGCACGGCCGTAGTGGATGAATTATTAAAAAAGCACGGCAAAATCGATATCCTGGTCAACAACGCGGGCATCACCCGGGATGCTTTGGTGCAGAACATGACAGACGATATGTGGAACCTGGTGATAGACGTCAACCTCAAGGGTGTATTCAATATCACGCGCTTGGTCGGCCCTGCCATGATGCAAAACGGCTACGGCTCCATCATCAACATTTCTTCCGTTGTAGGGGAATTCGGCAACATCGGCCAGACGAACTATGCCGCTACCAAAGCGGGGGTGATCGGCATGACAAAGACATGGGCCAAGGAATTTGCAAGAAAGGGCGCAAACGTCAGGTGCAACGCCATTGCCCCGGGCTACTGCATGACAGATATTTTAAAGACTGTGCCTCAGAACCTGCTGGATAAGTTCGCTGCCATGACCATGCTTGGAAGGCTGGGCCAGCCGCAGGAAATTGCGAACGCCGCGCTGTTTTTAGCAAGCGATGAAGCAAGCTACGTTACCGGACATGTGTTGAGCGTCAACGGCGGGATGCGCCTCTAATCGTGATTGGGTTTTGATAAAATCCCGTACTTAATGAAATAAAGCGTTTGCTCGCAGTGATGCCTGAGGTTTTGCATGGACAGCTGCGAGTAAATGCTTTGGAAAATGAAAATATCCGTTACAAGGTGCACAAATAGGTCTGCAAGCACGGAAGAGTCCACCTT
>JAEXTB010000122.1 GCA_023453725.1 Bacillota bacterium
GCCAGTCGGGCCGGTAGGACCTGTTGCGCCTGCTGCTCCAGTCGGGCCAGTGGGACCAGTTGCACCTGCTGCTCCAGTCGGGCCGGTAGGACCTGTTGCGCCTGCTGCTCCAGTCGGGCCGGTAGGACCTGTTGCGCCTGCTGCGCCAGTCGGGCCGGTGGGACCTGTTGCACCTGCTGCGCCAGTCGGGCCGGTAGGACCTGTTGCACCTGCTGTGCCAGTCGGGCCGGTGGGACCAGTTGCACCTGCAGCGCCAGTCGGGCCGGTAGGACCTGTTGCACCTGCAGCGCCAGTCGGGCCGGTAGGACCTGTTGCGCCTGCTGCTCCAGTCGGGCCAGTGGGACCAGTTGCACCTGCAGCGCCAGTCGGACCTCTAGGTCCTGTGGGACCCGTTGCCCCCCTTGGTCCTGTGGGGCCTGTCGCTCCTCTAGCGCCTGTGGGACCAGTTGCTCCCCTTGGGCCTGTTGGGCCGGTGGGACAAATTTTACATTTTGACTCACAACACTCACATGGCGGTTCACAACATTCACAAGGATCTTCGCAACACTCACTCATGAGTGGTGGATGAGGCATACTAACTGGCGGGCGCACTGCGTTTTGTAATAGATTTTTTGTTATAAATCTCCTAAACATAAATTATCGCACCCTTTATTATTCGATGTACATACATCTAATAACATAATATGACACAAACCGAAATTAGTGTTATAGTACGTAATAGCACTAGCAGACACTCCTGGCGCTCGCCATATTTTTAGGAGAACAGCCGTTTTGTCTTGGCGTGGGATTAATGAATGGGTAGGGGGTGGTGAAGCCAGTATCACGGTCATAAGGTTCAGTTCCGGATTGACCGCTTTAGGTTATTCAGATATATACATCTCAATGAGTCATTAAATCAATTGTCTTAGGTACACAATCGCGGTTTTTGCAGTCAAATAATAAAGGCGCCGGTTTCCGGCGCCCGTACCATGTGTGCAAGCATGTTGTTGCTTCTTTTTTCCAATTTTCAACATCACCAAAGTACGCATTAACTGATAATATTTTCCTCTCGATCTAAACGTGATTGGAAGTTTACTAACATCCTAACACACGTACGTTCAGATACAGAAAGATACGTGTGCCTAGGACGATACTTGCGTGAGGAATAGCCTGTTACGGTTGAAACTTTTGACAGCGAACGCACCATCCACAATTGGTATTCTATACTATTTCCCGTTTTGGTGCCTATTAAATCCGGTCATACCCAAACTTTGCCAGTCAAAATTGATCTCTGGCATCTTGGATGGGGTTAATGTAGCGTCACTTGGACTTATGGCTGTTGTGAGTTTAATATTAGGGTTGCGTCATTGTTTTATCCGTTTATGCTCATACTATTCTTGGCTTCGTTTGCTTTAATTGTGAAACTCAAATTTAACACCGTTTGGGCTATTGTGACTGGCGGGATAATCGGGCTCGTATATCAGTTTATTTTTGAGCCCCATGAGTAGCTCAGCCTTGAAGGAGAACCATGCTATTCAACCTCGTAACTTTCTAAAGCAACGCAAATGGGGAGTCTCAACCCAAAAGGGTGTCCGTCGTGGTCAACCATAACTCTCCAACTGTCAGAAAATGTTTATAGCGATTGTGGTTGTTTGGACTACAAATGTATAGGGTATACAATCTTTAACGATAATCATTATCTGAACCTGTGAGCCTCAGGCGGAGATCGATTTCCACTGCGCTGGCGGCTGCCTATCGTGGCTAGAGGCGCTCAGAGGTTTGGATTGGATTGGATTGGAGGCCTAATATGAAACGCATCGAGTTGGAAAGATGTTTTGAGGCAACACCCGAGCTGATATGGGAGTTGATTGTAGATCCGGATCATTACCGCTATTGGATTAGAGCCTTTTCAGAGGGATCCAAGTTTGTAGGAGACTGGTCTCAAGGCAGTCGCATTCGCTTTGTGATGGAGGACGAGTCAGGGTTAGAAAGCGGGATGCTTTCTGAGGTCGTAGCCAGTGAATGGCCTAGGCATATTTCTGTACGCCATATTGGCTTAGTGATGAATGGTATTGAGGATTACGACAACCCAGAAACAAAGCTTTGGACGCCAGCCTACGAAAACTATACCCTTGAACCCTATGAAGGAGGCCGTTGTACCTTTAAAATTGCTCAGGATATCCCAGAATCCCACGAAGAAGAGTTTATCGCCTATTGGCAGGCGGCCTTATGGCTGCGAGGGACGGAAGTATGGCATTTGACTTCTGGGGGACCTACGACACCATTGAAAAAGACAAGCTTCTTGCCTTTACGCTGGGCGATGGTAGAAAGGTGACCATCGATCTCTTAGACAAGCCCTGGGGTTGCCTTGTAGTGGAGCGATTTGAGCCTGAGCAGGAGAATAATTTCAATCTGCAGCGACAAGGCTGGCAAGCGATTCTAAACAACCTTGCGAAGTAGAACACGCTCTGTTATACATTAGGCGACGAGATTCACTGGAATTTCACGGCATCGCCTTGCTTGTATTTCGTAATACGCAGTCGGCCCGGGTGCGAACTCGCGGTCGCTAAAAACGCCGCACAGCGGCGTTTTTTAACGCGGCTTCGAAATTCCAAACTGTGTGTTCATAACACACTGAAACTGGGGCAGAAACATCCTAAGCGATTGTATAGAAGCTTAAAACCAGTATGCTAAAAATGAGCCTCGACACCGGAGTGGTGTAAGACTTTTGTTAAGCATCCTCATGCGCACACAAACAAAACGGATGACCTGCGGGGTCAATAAGCGTAATCCATTGAGGACCCAGTTCTGGCTGCCATACTCGTACATCTTATACCCTAATTTTTATGCCACAAGCAGCTCCTCGTTTTTCTGCATTTTTTCGATAAGGTTTTTCTGCTGGGACCAAAAGGCCAGGGGTCCGAATTCTTTATCGCGCGCCCAAGCATCCCCCTAAACATCTAACGTTGGGGGATAGTACGGCGGTAAATTGCGCGCATTGGTTTCCGTTTTCATCCGAAAAACTGGGGAGATGAAAAAAGCCACCTGCCGGAAGGCAGGTGGCAAGGGAGGCTTGGGGGGTGTTGGAGGATCTTCTAATACAATATATGCAAATCACTGCCATGTGTGAATGGCTTTCACTGCGAACTGCTCGACAATACCATTGTATGGAAAATTGGAACAAAATCAGCTATTGCATAAGCAACAGCGATTTGAAATGGCGGATTACGGCATTTGGGAGAAAAGATGGGGAAGAAACACCACTTGATGCCAAGGTGTGCTTCGGGTCGTCTCAGAATTTGCTTCACACCTGCTTCAGACTCTTGTTTAAGGAGGAGATACTTCGGTAGAAGAACTTCATTTTGCGGATTAAGTGAGGATTAATGGGCTTGGGTACCAAACATAAGGCGCACGGCTTTACATATGAGGAAATCCATATTATGCGCCTCTCAATTACAATGGCTTGCGCCTATTGAGAATCATGACCACAAGCAGGATGGCGATATGCAGTTGCCCAGAGTGCGGGTGTCCCCCCGCAGATTAACAAACCAAGAGGTTTAGCGCCCATTAATCTGTGGACAGCTGATACATTCTGGTAATTATTACAACAATGTTCTCTATGTCAGAATAAGTTCTTAAGTGCTGAGTTTAAGACCGTAAAATAGAGTTAATAAGTAATAATATCTGTAAACTGAGGGTTGAGGGGAGAAGCTATATGATAAGTCTTAATAATATACCTGTTGTAAAAGCAGATATGCTCATTAGGAAACCCATTAAAGAAGTATTTGAGGCATTTGTTGATCCGGGAATTACTACAAAGTTCTGGTTTACTAAAAGCAGTGGAAGACTGCGCGAGGGAAAGTATATCCGGTGGGACTGGGAGATGTATGGTGTTTGGGATATCCTTGTTAAAAGCATTGAACACAATAAACGCATTGTACTTGAATCTTCTGATAAGACCATCATCGAATGGATATTTACTTCTCGGACAGATAATGAAACTTTTGTAACCATAATAAATTTGGGATTTACAGGGGACGGAGATGAAATTGTAAATCAAGCTATAAATGCAATGGGAGGATATACAATGGTGCTCTGTGGATTAAAGGCATTCTTGGAGTACAATATTGAGCTGAATCTTGTATCAGATAAAGCGCCTGATGCCAATGTAACCAGGTTAAGCGAAGGATAAGTTCCAAGCACTGGTGTTACCCAGTTATTTAGAGTGTAAGACCAACATCCTCACTAATCCAAGGGGCAGGTCACGAGGACGGGCTTGGCATTATTCGCCCGCGATCAAAGTAAGTTTGTTGTTATTCGATTAGTATTATCTCCGATTTGTACATCAGCGCCGACCCCAAAGGGAGGGGATACTCCGATAATATTCCTGTTTAGTATTCTTCGGTTAAACATAATCGGAGGTTCACTGCACCTGTAATAATTTAAGATTGTGTTGAAAACAGTGAACGTATCCTTTCTACAAGTACTTCAAGGCGGATAGGTTTTTTAAAATATGCGCATGCGCCATGTACCAACGCTTCTTGTATGATAACAGCATTGCTTAGCGCAGAAGTTACAATTATTATTGGTTTATCCGACAAATCTCGCACTTTGCGAAGGACTTCAATGCCATCCATATCCGGTATTACAATATCCAAAACAAGCACATCCGGCTTTTCCTGTTACCCGATGCTTGAATTGGTCCCGGTCTCGAACGGCAGGGGTGGCGTTGTATTATGCGCTTACTATCCCTCCCAAATTTGACTTATCCTTACTTTTGGTGTATGCTGGACTAGTAGTGTCACCCACGCCATGCAGCTCACAAGGCTTCGTGGATTGCGGGTGGCGTTGCCTTTTTTGCAGCCGCAATTTCCAAATTTCCTTCACAACATTTTACTTGACTTCCCGCTTCTGGAAGAGTAAGATGAAATAGTATTCTGAATGTATTAATTGATCGCTGCAGTTGTAAGTCAATTTTTATTTGACTTTGCAATATGCGGCTTTTATTTTTTGCAGTTGAGTAACATCTTTCTTGGAGGTACGTTATGAATAACGGTACTGTTAAATTTTTCAATGCGGACAAAGGGTTTGGTTTCATTTCCAACGACGACGGTTCTGGCGACGTTTTTGTGCACTTCTCCTCAATTCAGGGTAATGTAAAGTCTCTGAATGATGGGCAGAGGGTAATCTACGACATTGAACCCGACACCAGAGACTCCCGCAGGTTTCGTGCCGCAAATGTCTGCCTCGCCTAACACCCGCAATCAAATCCGCTCCTTAATGGGGCGGATTTTTTTGCCCCTGCCGCCTGTTCGCGGAGGTTCCGTTTACCATCTCATAATCCCGGCCCTTCCAGGCCATACTCGAGTAAAGGAGTGGGAACCGCGGATAAGAGGAACAGTAAAAGATAAGGCCTTTCCTCGAGGGTGAACTTAATAACCCGCTTGGATCGAAGGTATCCACACCACAGATGAGCGGTTGGTCGCCTTGCTAAGTTTGCGTTGACCGCTTGGGGTTAAACACTGACGCGAAGTTCACTTAATTACAGCGGGATAAACATAATGCGAAATGCGGGGTACGTGGATAAAGAGATGGGCAACTTGATTTTTTTTCAATAATAATATAGGCTGAGAAAAGGTAGCTATTTATCAGCCTTACACTTGTGTAGTTGTACTTGAATAAAGGAGTTCCAAATTGAAAGTACTGAATATGAAAATTGTAGCCGATTCATCGGCAGATCTGGTCGCTCTCTCGGGTGTAGATTTTGCATCGACACCGTTAAAAATTATAACATCTCAAAAAGAGTATGTGGATGATAGGAATTTAGATGTGGACCAGATGGTGGATGAGCTCAGCGTTTATAACGGAAAATCTTCCACTTCATGTCCTTCTCCGAGTGATTGGCTAAACGCCTTTTCAGATGCGGAATGTGTCTTTTGTATTACTATCACCGGTGCTTTATCGGGCAGCTATAATGCTGCCTGTATTGCGAAACAGGATTATGAGGAACAATATCCAAACCGCAGTGTATTTGTGATTGATTCATTGTCTGCCGGACCGGAGCTGCGGTTGATCATTGAAAAGATAAAGGATTACATATCCATCGGAAAGCCTTTTAAAGAGATATGCGAGGCGATTACGGAGTACAAAAAGAAGACTGCTTTGCTTTTTATGTTAGTATCTCTAAAAAACCTTGCTAACAACGGCAGAGTGAATCCTTTTGTGGCAAAAGCGGTGGGGCTTCTCGGTGTTCGAGTGGTGGGAAAAGCAAGTGATAAAGGCGAACTCGAAACGCTTGAAAAGTGCCGTGGTGAAAGAAAGGCGTTAACCGCTATTGTTAAAAATATGAGAAGGCAGGGTCACGTCGGTGGCAAGGTGATAATTGGCCATTGCCAAAATGAAAACGCCGCTCAAACCTTAAAGGAATTGATTATATTAGAGTTTAAAAACACTGAGGTGGAAATTTATCGCAGCCGCGGACTATGCAGCTTTTATGCCGAAAAGGGCGGTCTAATGATCGGCTTTGAAAAGGCGACCGCTTTATGAGTATGGATAGTTAGCATCTGTTTTCAATATTTCATATGCTTTCCTTACCATATCTTCATTTCTTCTCCATAATGCCAAACAAAACTGCATTAAATTGCCTGTAGTCGTTTGTTCGTCTATAATGGTATATTCTGAATTTCGTTCTGCCACAGCTAATCTCTCCCTGAATATCAAGCTCGGCATGATAAAATGTCCCGTCACTATTTGGATAACTGCTTATAATAGTAGCGCCAACTTACCCCAAGGGTGCACGATCGCTTCGCCCGATGCTCGGGGTAACCTGAATGACCGGAGGTCTATGTGGTAACTATGGTTCCTATCGGATAGGCATAATGAGGAAATTGTGCCGCTATTCCTTGTAATCATATAGGCCGTCATCTTTAATGCATTTTGATAGATTGCGTCATATGTAGGAATAGTCATGGAGAAGCTGCCTTCATTTATTTGCCTAATCAGTTGTTCTTCAAGCTGATATTGATTATTCAACATCTCCTTCCATGTCGCTTCATTCCAGTAAGGATTCAGAGAGAAGAAAAGAGTTGCAGTATCTTCTGCATTTTTCTCTAATTTTGATAACTGCATAGAGGCATCCGCACCGGTTTTTATTTTGGACGCTAATTCGGCCAACAGCAGAAACCGCTCAGTTTGCAGAGTCTCATATAACTTTGCGTTGTCTAGGCCATAAAAGGCGTGAGCTGACTAGAAAAAATCGACTGCATTCTGGATTGTACGTATTGGTACATAACTCAGATCCCGTAACCTATATATTAGACTGATTAAGAATTGTCTGATCCAAACCAAATGATCGGTCCAAAGAAGACGATTGATTACTGCCAACTCATATGGCCTCCTTGTTGATAATTCTTTTAAATGTATAGTAGGAGTTGGTTTAATATGAGTTGCTTTAAACATAATCGGAAGTTCACTTCATGACACCGGGATAAACATAATGAGAAGTTCATTTCCTCGTCGGTTCGTTGAATAATCAGTAGTTCATCAGCTATCCCTAGTGTCTTGGCGCATCATCTCATTTACGCTCATAAATGATCAACCTGCATTCGGCATATGGAAATGTTCTGCTAGCCTTAAATTGCGTATGGCCAGCTAAGGGGAATAGAATTATTGGCAAACTCTTTTTCCTTGAACTCATAGAGCCGTTCGGTCAGAACCGATAAGAAAGTCCCGCTAGATTTCGAAATTAATATTGAAATGTGAAAATTTAACCCGACTATGTATTGATAATTTTTGAATCTATGCTATCATGTATTAGAGGAAACGGCAATATATCCGAAGAAGAAGTCAGTATTTCTAGATTTGTGCATTACGAATACCTGGTTAGAAATTTCATAATTAAAAACAAAAACAGAATATGGAGGACGCATCTATGATGGATCATAAGGTTGTGATCGGATATGCACCTACCCGCCGCTGAATTTTCAGCGCGGAGGATGCGGTCAAGTACAAAAAGATTATTTTCAACCGCATGCAATCCATGGGCCTTGAAAATGTAGAGATCGTGGACATTGAAGATATTAATGAGGAGGGGCTTTTGCGCTGCGCGGAAGATGTTGGCCCGGTGGTGGAAAAGTTTAAGGCAGCCAAGGTCAACGCTCTGTTTATTCCCCATTGCAACTTTGGTTCCGAGCATAGCTGCGCCAAAGTTGCGCGCGAGCTGAATGTGCCCGTGCTGCTCTACGGACCACGCGATGAAGCACCGCTTGCGGACGGAAGCCGATTAAGGGACTCCCAGTGCGGTCTGTTTGCTACGGGCAAGGTGCTTCGGCGCATGCAGGTGCCCTTTACGTATCTTCCAAATTGCCGTGTCGAAGATGAAGTGTTTGAAAAAGGATTCCGTACGTTTGTTGCGGCTGCCAATGTCGTAAAAGAATTCAGGCGTGCCCGTATTCTTCAAATTTCCACCCGTCCTGCGGATTTCTGGACCATGATGTGCAATGAAGGCGAGCTTCTCGAGCGCTTTGGCATTCAGATATTCCCCATTTCAATGACGGAACTGACCCACAGGGTGCGGGAACTCGAAGCAAAACCTAACGCGGAGGTTTATGAAACGGTCCGCTTCATCAAGGAAAACATGGAAGTCTGTGTACCGGAAACCGATGTGACCCGCGTCGCCTGCCTCAAAACCGCTATGAAGAGCTTCGCGCTTGAGAACGATTGCAACGCAATCGCCATTCAGTGCTGGGATTCACTGCAGATGGAATTGCACCTGATGCCTTGCTGCGCAAACGCGCTGCTGACCGAAGAAAATCTTCCTGTTGCGTGTGAAACGGATATTCATGGCGCCATTACTTCCATCATGGTGCAGGCGGCCGGTATGGGCACAACGCCGAGCTTCTTTGTGGATTGGTCTGTGCGCCATCCGGAAAACGACAATGGCGAGCTGCTGCAGCATTGCGGACCGTGGCCCATTTCCCTTGCAAAAGGCAAAGCAAAGCTGGATAGGCCCTTTGCGTTCCCGGAACACTGCCCAGGCTCCGTGGTGTCCGAAATCCGCGGAGGCGAGATTACGCTTGCCCGCTTTGACGGGGATGGCGGGGACTACGGCATGCTGCTCGGTACTGCGGTGGGCATAGATGGCCCCAAGACACAGGGGACCTATCTCTGGGTGGAGGTTCCCAATTGGCCCAAGGTGGAAACGATGATTGTCAAAGGCCCCTATGTGCACCACGCCGTAGGCATTCATGGCAATCTGCTGCCGGTGCTTTTTGAGGCGCTTACCTACCTGCCCAAAGTGCGCGCGGATTTCTATGATGAAACCCAGCAGCGCCAGACAGAAAACTATCTATTCTAAATCCCGCATTTTATCGGAGTTCAGGCTGTATTGTGCAGGCCCACAAAATTTTGCGGGCCTGCACAAAGATTGTAGCGAACAATTTTGAGGTGTTTTATGTTGCTGATGGGGCTAGACGTTGGAACAACGGGCGCAAAAGCCGCCGTGTTTACGCCGGAAGGGGAATTAAAAGGGTATGGTTTCCGGGAATACGGTGTGATTACGGAACGCCCGGGCTATGCAGAGCAGGACGCGCAGCAGGTGTTTGCCATTGCAAAGGAAGTAATCAAGGAAGCGGCAGCACAGGCGGGCGGCGAAGTTGCGGCGCTTTCTCTTTCCGTGCAAGGAGATGCCGTTATTCCGGTGGATGGGGATGGAACGGCGCTTTCCCGCGCGCAGCTTGGCATGGATTACCGCGCAAAAGAGCTGTTAGAGTCAGTGGAACAGAAAATGGACGCGCGTACGCTGTTTCAAAAGACGGGCATGCGGCCGCACCCGCTCAACGCATTTTTGAAAATGCTGTGGGTGAAAGAACGAGATCCCGCGTTGTATGAACGGACGCATACCTTTACGACTTATGCGGATTATATCCTCAAACTTCTGGGCAGCGACGGCTTTGTAATGGATCGTACAATGGCTTCGCGTACCATGTGCATGGATGTAGAAAACTTGCAATGGTCGGATGATGTGCTTTCTGCTTATGGCTTTGATAAGGCAAAGCTTAGCCGGCCCGTATACTCGGGCGAAATTGTCGGCGTGGTATCTGATACGCTTGCTGCCGAACTGGGACTTAAAAAAGGCTGCATGCTGGTGGCGGGCGGGCACGATCAAACATGTGCCGCGCTTGGCGCGGGCATTGTAAGGCCGGATATGGCGCTGGATTCCCACGGAACGGCCGAAGTCATCTCTACCGCGCTAAGCGGCGTGCAGGTGGGGGATGTGATGTTTGAAGGTTACTATCCCTGCTATGCGCATACCGTTAAAGGCCTGTATTTTACGTTTGCGCTCAACCATGCGGGCGGTATCATACTCAAATGGTTCGCGGAAAACTTTTGCCATGCGGATGGAGCTGCGGCTCAAAAAAACGGCCACAGCATATATACGGAGATTTGCGCCCATATGAGCCCGGAACCATCCCCGGTCATGCTGATCCCGCATCTTAACGGCAGCGGCACGCCCACCTGCGAACTCAACGCAAAAGGAACGCTGCTTGGCCTTACGCTCAATACCACGCGGTATGATATCGCGAAGGCTGTGATTGAGGCGCTCTCCTTTGAAATGCGCCTGAATATGGATGCGCTGCGCAACGTGGGCATTGACGTACGCTCTTTGCGGTGCGTGGGCGGCGGTGCGCGTTCTGAGGTAACATTGCAGAACAAGGCGGATTGCATGGGCATTCCCGTTGCAACATTGCAGACGAGGGAGGCGGCCTGCCTTGGTGCGGCGCTCCTCGCGGGCAGCGCGATAGGTGTTTATAAGGACTCGGCGGAAGCCGCGCAAACGGTGGTTCAGACCGCACGCATATTTGAACCGGATGCAAGGCGCGCGGCATTATATGCGGAACGCTACGCGGAATACCGTACGTTTGAGACGGTCTCACGCGGGCTGTACCGCTCATAAATGCGGACTGTACCGCTTTGAAATATATCTTTGCTTAGCTAAAATGAAACAGCGCCCTCCTTCAAGAGGGCGCTGTTTTGCTTCTTCGCTCACTTTCCGCCATACTTGCGGTTGAGCGCGGAGAGCGTTTTGAACTGGTCTTTGAGCTGGAAGTAGAGCTGCTTGTAAAGTGCAAAATACTCCATGTACAGCTCGTGCGCTTTAGTATCCGGCTCCATCAGGTCGATGTATTCCGCGCGCTCGCGGGCGATGGTATACTCTTTGATCAGCCCCGCGCCTTTTGCAGCAAGCAGGCAATCCCCATAAGGCGCTCCGGCGCGGTTCTTCACAAGGACTGTTGGAAGGTTGAATACGTCTGTGATAATCCTGCGCCACAGTACGCTTTTTGCGCCGCCTTCATTGAGTACGAGCGGTGTGTTGATGGTATGCGGGGAAAGCGTTTCAAACGAATGATACAGTGCGTAGGCTACGCTTTCCATCATAGCGCGCACGATATGGCCTTTGGTATGACGTAAGGAAAGGCCGAACAGGGTTCCTTTTGCGTCAGCGTCCCAGATGGGGGTGCGTTCTCCCATAAGATAGGGAAGAACGATTAAGCCATCGCTGCCGGGCGGTATGGGTTCCGCTTCCCTGTTCAGAAGATCGTATGCATCAATGCCCGTTAACGACTGTGTTGCAAGCTCAATCTGGGAGAATTGATCCCGGATGTAGCGCAGCAGGACGCCGCCCGTCAGAGTGGTGGGCACGGTAATGTACGTGCCCTGTACGGTATAGTCAAAATTGATCATGCTGTCTACGAAATCCGGCTTGCTTGTGATGATGCCGAAATTGCCGCAGGTGCCAAGGTTCATTTGGATGTCCCCAGGCTGTATTGCGCCGCCGCCCAGCCAGCCCGCGTTGCAGTCCGTCTGCCCGGAAAGCACAGGGATGCCTGGGATGAGCCCTGTATCCTCT
Organism: Bacillota bacterium; assembly: GCA_023453725.1. GTDB lineage: Bacteria > Bacillota > Clostridia > Christensenellales > CAG-138 > JAEYLA01. Next base: position 11,888 of record JAEXTB010000122.1, read on the forward strand.
GCCGCCTGTTTGGTGATTGTACCGATGATTTCCTCACACCAGGTGACCGGAGGGAACAGCGCCGGGTCGAGGCCCAATTGCGCAAGCATGCTCTCGTCAAACCGGCGGTTGTAAATGTCGTATGCGCCAAAGAACATGGCATTGGAAACATTGACATTATGCACCCCGGTCAAACGGTATGTGAGATACCCGTCGATGCTGTGGATTGCACGGGTACGGGAATAAACTTCCGGCATATTCCGCTTGAGCCACAACAGGTTGACGATTGCCGGATGATCCTCCAAACGGTTTGCGGTTATGTCAAAGTAGCGCCGCATGCCAACCGTCTGCCCAACAAGTGCTACCTCTTCTTTGGCGCGGCGGTCCATCAGATTGATGGCGCGGCCGATCGCCTCGCCTGCTGCATCCGTCAGTACCAGAGAAGGCATGGCGGCGGAAACCGCAATGGCTGCAATCTCCTTGGGGGAAACGCCGCTTTGTAATAGGCAGGCGCGGATATTTTCACAGGTGGCGCTGTAGTATCGGGCGGGACTGTGTTCGCTCCAATCCGGTTGGTCCGTATAGATAGGATATTCTCGAAACGAGTAGGCGAGCTGGTTGAGTTCGCCATCCGTCAGGCAGACCTTTGTGCCGCCGGTGCCAAAATCGATTCCAAGCAAATATCGCATGGCTGGCATTCCTTTCGTTTTTCAGTTATTGTTTTCGAATTGTGACAAATGGAACGGAAGATGCTGTTATCATAGCATGCATATATGTCTGCGTCAATCTGAATAATTCCAGTAATTACGGGAAATGACGTTGGTGATATATATTTATCTCAGGCCGGCAAAGAGGTATTGACATTTCAAATATTGATACGTAAAATGAAACTAACGGCGATCAAGTTTGCAGTGGTAAAAAATCAAAAAGAAAGAATGGGCGCACGATGGATTCTGTGAATATGCAAACCAAGCTTCCGCATGAGGTTGAGGTACGGTTAAAGGCTGTGTATGCTTCCCTGAAATCTGCAGAAAAAAAAGCGGCGGATTTTCTAGTGAAAGATCAGACTTCCTTTGCAACCCTTTCCATAATGGATGTTGCAAAAAAAGCGGGCTGCAGCGAAGCCACGGTATGCCGCTTTGTCAAAAAGCTTACATACGACAGCTATGGGGAATTCAAAGAGGCGCTCAACAGCGCGCAGGGCGAAGCCAAAGTGGTGGATTTGTTCGAATCCTACAGCGAAAAAGACACCTGCGTGCAAATCATGCAAAAAACCTTCTCTATTGCGGCGTCTGCCATCAGCGACACATTGCTCTCCATTGACAACGATCAATTCCAGCTTGCGTTTGAGCACCTCAAACGTGCGAAGCGCACCGCATGCTTTGGAGCGGGGGACGCAAACATTGTGGCGGATGCCATGTACTATAAGCTGATCCGTATCGGAAAACAGGCGTTTGTCGCAAACGATACGGATGGTATGAACATTATCTGCACCTGCTTAAAGCCGGGGGATGTGGCAATCTGCATTTCCCATTCGGGTGCAACACGAAACATTGTGGGCGTCGCAAAGCTCTGTAGGAAAAAGGGCGTCACCGTTATTGCCATTACCAACTACCCCATGTCCCAGCTTGCAAAGAATGCGGACGTCGTGCTCTTTACCGCTTCCTTTACGGAAAGTAAGAATGGCGAGGTCATATCAAAGCGCGTGGCGGAGCTGTGCATTGTCGAATCTCTTTATGTCAGCCTCATCATGTCCGATGAAACGCTTGCCCATGCGATGGAAGAATCCAACGAAAGCATACTTATCAATAAGTATTAGCCCCAAATGAGCGAAAAGGAGATACCGCGCAAAGTACCGCGCGGCGAATAAAAAACATGAAAGCGATCGTGCTTGAAAGCCCGGGCGAATATTACCTGCGCGAAGTGGAGAAGCCTTCCTGCCCGGACGAAGGGCTTCTTGTGAAAGTTGCTTACTGCGGCCTTTGCGGAAGCGATTTAAGAACGCTTCGGAGCGGCCACCGCCATGTGAAACTTCCCGCTGTCATTGGCCATGAAGTAAGCGGGCATGTGGTGGAAACCGGCAAGCTTTACCGCGGCCCATATGCGGTTGGGGATACGCTTGCGATTGCACCCAACGTATATTGCGGGGAATGTGAGTTCTGCCGTATGGGCAGGCTGGAATTTTGTGAGAATATCCGCGAGCTTGCCCAGCATTGGGCGGGCGGCTTTGCGGAATACATGGCCATTCCGGCAGAAGCGCTGCGCCTTGGCACCATACAGCGCATTCCGGAAGGTATGCCGCTCCAGTATGCGGCGATTGGGGAACCGCCATCCTCCTGCATCAACGCGCAAGAAAAGCTGGATGTGCGCATGGGGGATACCGTACTCATTATCGGCACAGGTCCCATTGGCAGCATCCACATCTGTGTCGCGAAGGCGCGCGGGGCCAAAAAGATTATTGTAGCGGATGTGTTGCAATCGCGTCTTGATATCTGCAGCGCGTTTGGTCCGGATCATTTGGTCAATGCGTCCGAGGTGGATCTTATTGAAGAAGTGCGGCGCTTGACAGGCGGCAAGGGCGCGGATGTTGTCATAACGGCAAATCCCGTTGCATCAACGCAGATACAGGCAATTCAGGTTGCTAAAAAGGGCGGGCGGATTGCGTTCTTTGGCGGGTTGCCGCATGGCGGAAGCGATGTCACAATCGATACGAACCTAATTCACTACAAGGCGCTTACGGTCATCGGCACCACCGGTTTTGCGCCGCGACACCATATCCTGTCTCTGGATCTGATCGCGGCGGGAAAAATCCCGGGTGAAAAGCTGGTAACGCATGTACTGCCCATTGAAGAGTTCCATAAGGGCGTACAGCTTGCGGTAGAAGGCAAGGCGATGAAGGTCGTATACGCGTTTTGATTGCACATTGGTCCTGATTTCCACATATAAAACACCGCCCGTGCAGTTTGTGCGCGGGCGGTATCCCATTTCTACAGGCTTTTTTCGGATTTTGCCCCTTTGCGAAATGCGTCAGGTGAGATCCCTTCGTTGTCCTTGAACACGGCCGCGAAGTATTTGGAACAGGAAAATCCGGAACAAGCTGCGATTTCGGGTATGGATTTTCCGGTAGACAAAAGCAATTCTTTTGCGTACGACAAACGGCGCAGCATCAGGTAGCGGCTTAATCCATCCTGCTCATATTTTTTAAACAGGGAGGAGAGTCTGCATGCGTTGATGTGAAACCGCTCCGCTAACTCGGCTGCGGAAATGGGTTCCGTGAAGTGTTGGTCGATGTATGCGCGTACCTCGCTTGTTAATAGCCGCATGCCGTTTTCTGCGGGTTCGATATCAAGATAACACAGCAAACGGAATATATTGACGGGCGGCGTCAAAAGCCGCGTCAAATTGCGGCGCATCATTTCCAATGTCAATTCCAGCGTAGGAGATTCATGATAAAATATGATATTTTTTGCCGCTTTTGATTGATAAGAAATGAAAGTTGGCAATGTATTCCATTTTGACAAATCAAGAATTGCCAATGTTTCGCTTTGCACGTCTTCCAGGGCAAAATTGCATACGGCTTTTGTCTGTAACGAAAAAAGGCTTTCGGTATGGGGCAGGAGCAATGCGCTCAATTGGGCGATTACGGCCTCCTCGTCGCTGTAAATACAAATACACACGGCTTGTTCACCTCGTATATGGACAAAGAATTAACTTGCAAATTTAAAAATTGAAATATGAAATGAACGCTATATGCAAACTATATAGTAAATTGGGCAAAAAATCAATGTTTATAGTAAATATTATTATAATTGAGCTGTAATAATAAAAAAATCGGGACTTACATTTTCAAATTTCACATGATAAAATGCAAACAGAAATTCACCAAAGCCGTTTCCTCTCTCTCAAATCGCTGCACATTCGTTTTTCAGACCCGCAAACAAGATTTCTGCTGCAAACCAAAACACAATCAAGGAGGAGAAACAATGAAGAAATTTGTCGGATTGTTCCTGGCCACCCTTATGGTGCTTTCCCTCGCAGCAGGCTGCACAGCGCCCGCTGCAGAGCAGCCGGCACCCGCAGCCACCGAAGCCCCCGCAGCGGCTACAAAGGCCCCCGCTGTGGAAGCCCCCCAGGTAGACGCAAACGTAGAAGGCAAGACCATCGCGTTCTGCTATCAGGATCTTGAGACAGAATTCTGGGTAGCGGGCCATGCCGCTATTACCCAGGCGCTGCAGGCACAGGGCTGCGAAGTGTTGGAGTACAACGCCAACGAAGACGCCAACAAGCAGCTTGAACAGGTTCGCGACGCCATCGCAGCCGGCGCTGACGGCATTATCATTATCCCGCAGGATGGTGAATCCGCCGTTACCATCGCCAAGGAATGCAAC
>JAEXTB010000162.1 GCA_023453725.1 Bacillota bacterium
CCCCTTCGGCGCCGTGCACGCCAACCCTGGCCAGGGCAGCTTTGAGTGGCGATATGGCTACATGGAGGGCGTTCGCTCCATCAATCCCAATGTCAAGATGTCCGATTTCATATTCAACTATACCAAGTCCTATACCGATGCGCCTGTCGCCAAAGAGCTTGCGCTGCAGCAGGCCGCACAGGGATGCATATTTATCAACGCAGCTTCCGCCGTGGCAGACTTCGGTACCTTTGAGGCGGCTTTGGAGAAGGGCTTCTATACTTCCGGCCAGGATGCCGACAGGACCACGCCCGACAATCCGAACATCATTACCACACAGGTGAAGTATACGGGCGTTGTCACCGGCATGATTCTTGACGAATTCTTCTCTACAGGTATCCAGCCAGGTATTGCCTCGTTTGGCTTGAAGGAAGGCGTGGTCGGCGCTACCTACATTACCGATGATGGCGTCAACCCCCGCAACACAGAAGTGCTTACCGATGCTATTGTCGAAAAAGCCCGCGCCGCCGCAGACAAGATCAAATCCGGCGAGCTTACGCTTGAGGTTCCCCTCGAAGAAAGTTATTCCTTCTAATCCATCCAACCATGTTGCTCCCCATAAACATGGGGAGCAACAACTTTCATTATGCAATGCCTTTCTATTACCTTTTATACTACCCCTCCGGTTTGACAATCCAGCAAGCTAGGGAGAATTGTCACACATGCAATATAAAGATGCGGAACCCATCCTCCGTATGGAGCACATCGTAAAACGTTATGGAGAACTTGTCGCAAATGATGACGTCAGCCTTCGGCTTTATCAAGGAGAGATCCTTGCCGTCATAGGTGAAAACGGGGCGGGCAAAACCACGCTGATGAAGGTGCTCTACGGCATGGAGCAGGCCCAAAGCGGAAGTATATTTCTCCATGGCAAACAACTGCATTTGAAAAGTACTGCGCATGCCATCGCAAACGGAATCGGCATGGTGCAGCAGCATTTTATGCTTTTTGATCCGTTCACCGTCGCGGAAAACGTCGTATATGGCAAGGAGCCGGAAAAGGGCTTGTATTTTGACCTGAAGAAAGCGAATAGCACGGTATTGGAATTATCCAAAGCCTATGAGCTTCCGCTGGATCCGCAGGCCAAGATCATGGGCATGCCGGTCGGCCTTCGGCAGCGCGTGGAAATCGTCAAGGTGCTCTATCAGAACGCGGATATCATCATATTCGACGAGCCCACCGCCGTATTAACGCCCCAAGAAGTGCACGAGCTCTTAAAAACCATGAAAAAGCTTGCCGCTGCCGGTAAAAGCATTATCATCATCACGCACAAGCTCAATGAGGTGATGGAGGTAGCGGACCGCGCCATGGTCATGCGCGGGGGCACCCTGGTTGCGGATATCCCTATTGAGGATACCACCATAGAGGAGCTCAGCTTCATGATGGTAGGCCGCCAGCTGATAGAAACGGACATCCTCCCTGTTGAACCGGGTGAAGATGTGCTGCGCATTGAAGACCTTGTGGTAAAGGGCGAAGGCGCTGTACCATGTATTGACTGCCTTTCGCTGCATGTGCGGGCTGGAGAAATCGTAGGAATCGCTGGCGTATCCGGAAACGGGCAATCCGAACTTGCAAAGTGTATTCTTGGATTGCAAAAGGCCCAGAGCGGCAGCGTGCTTATAAAGGGAAAGGGAATCCTAAACTGTTGCGTAAAGGAAGTCCGTGAATCCGGCGTGGCCATGATACCAGAGGATCGGTATCTATGGGGCTCAGCACCACAGGCCACCATAGCGGAAACCGCCATCATGGCCCACTACAGAAAGCCTTCTTATTCACGTGCAGGGATACTCAAAATCAAAAACGTTCTGCACTTCGCACAGGATATCGTCACCAGGTTCTCCGTAAAGACGGACAGCACACATGCAAAGACAAGCTCCCTATCCGGGGGAAACGCACAAAAGCTGATTGCAGCAAGGGAAATTTTGCAGAGGACACCGTTGCTGATTGCGTGCGAGCCTACGCGCGGCGTTGACATTGGCGCAATGGAATTCATACATGAACAACTCATCAAAAACCGATCGGACGGCGCTGCGGTGCTGCTTATATCCAGCGAGCTTTCCGAGGTAATCAAATTGTCCGACCGCATCTATGTCATGTATCGCGGCAAAATCCACGGGGAGTTCACGCGCGGAAACGTCAAGGAAGAAGAACTCGGCCTTCTGATGGCAAGGGGGAATCAGCATGAATCTGAATAAGTTCAAAAGGATCATAGCGCCCCTTGTGCAGCCGGTAATCGCAATATTTTTTGCGCTGCTGGTGGGCGCCATAGCCATTTTGGTGACGGGAGAAAACCCGCTCACGGTATACGCCGCCATGGGCAAAGGCGCGTTTGGAAGCGCATACTACCTGCTCACCACGCTTACGCGCGCGACGCCCATCATCATCTGCGGCTTAGGCGCAGCAGTTGCCTGGAGTTCGAATTATATGGGCATCGGCGGCGAGGGGCAGATGATTGTCGGCGGGTTTGTTTCCGCCATCATTGCGCTCTACCTCCCCTGTCGCTTATAC
>JAEXTB010000163.1 GCA_023453725.1 Bacillota bacterium
GGGTTCCGTATAGCGGCGCGGGTTAATCAGCCATTGGTCCAGCGAGTGAATCATATGGTATACATGCTTATAGAGCGGCATGCCGCAATAGGGCATATCCCACATGTCGTTTGGAATACAGTCCACCACGTTTTCCACTTCCCACAGCGCGCGCCTTGTCTGTTCCCGGATCGTGTCCAAATATCCTTGTTTGCTCATTGTCAGCACTCCCTATAAATTGTAAATTTATTCCTAATTTCATATAATGGAAGCATGCTTAATGTTCGTAGGAGGGCGGAATGAAAACAAAATGGGCCGTGTTTTTCCTGCTTGCGCTGTGCGGGTTTCTGTTGATACTCTTTTTTGGCATCCCCGCGCCCAACGCGCTCAACCGCACTTACACCGGGGTGGCAGCCAATATTCGGGAAAACGACGGCAGCCTTTCTGTGAACAATCTGGAGCTTTCGCCAGAAGCTGCACAGGAGGTTTTAACAGCCGTTCAAAGCCACAGCTACGCGGCGCTTTTTCCAAACGGAACAGTTGTTGCATCTGCGCCCACGCAAGCCGTCATTTTATTTCTCATCTACCAGACCGATGGGCGGGATGATTATACCATGTTTACCATCAGCAGCGCCGGCGTCATTACAATAGAGGAAAAGACATACGTGCTGTTCCCGAAAAATGATCGGGAACAAAAACAACTCTTTCAAACGATTTACGATATCATTCCCAAGTAACACCGTTATTTTCGAAGCGTTTCCTGTGCCGCGAATACTGAGTTTGCAAGCAGCGCCGCGCCATAGACCGGCGTTTCTTCATGCGCGCAAAAGCGCGGGTTGTGCCAGGAATAATTGCGTGCCCCCGGCGTGCCGGAGCCTAGGAAATAAAAGAACGCAGGCACATGCTCGCCGTAAAGGGCAAAATCTTCCGATGCCATGTTGAGCTTCGGCGTCACAACTCCCGCACTTCCTACAGTTGCCTCGGCCGCTTTTTGTGCAATCGGCAGCAGCGCTGCAGGGTTGACCACGGCGGGGGTGATGGGTGTGTGTGTAAATTCCGCTTTGCAGCCATATGCTTGGGCGATGGAAACGGATATCTCTTCCAACCGTTCAAGGACGCGGGTGCGCACGGCTTCTTCATGGCTGCGGACAATGCCGCCATACACGGCGTCGTTTACCACGAGGTCGGCCTCCGAGCCGCCCGAAAGATAGCTGACGTTGACTACAGCAGAAGAAAGTGGGCCTACATTGCGGCTGACAATGGTATGGATGCCCTGTATGGCCGCTGCGGCGGCGAGTATGGGGTCTATGTTTTTCTGCGGCGCACTGCTGTGCCCGCCCCGGCCGATCATGCGGACATGGTACGCATCCTTTGCGGACATCAGGTGCCCTTCGCGCACACCCACCGTACCCACGTCAAGGTGCGGGGTGTTATGCAGGCCAAACATGCAGTCCATCGGCGCTTTTGTAAATAGTCCGGCGTCAATCATCATGCGTGCACCAACAAGCGTTTCTTCCGCGGGCTGGAACACAAACACCACATCTCCGCACAATTCATCTTTCCTTGCGGCAAGCGCCATGGCGGCGCCCAGCAGCCCTGCCGTATGCACGTCGTGCCCGCAGGCATGCATGACGCCGTCTATTTTGGACCGATCGGGTCTGTCCGTCCCTTCCTGTTGATTAAGCGCGTCAATATCCGCCCTGAGGCCTATGGTCGGGCCGGGTTTTCCGCCTCTTAGTATCCCGACAACGCCGGTAGAAAGGCCAAGGCTGATGCGTTCAATGCCCAAACTATCCAGCGTATCGCAAATAACCTTTGTGGTCGCATATTCCTGTAACCCCGGTTCAGGGTGGCTGTGCAGTGTATGGGAAAGCGCCATGATTATTTGCCGGAACCGGCTCTGCACGCTGTGAACGTCCACCATATTTAGAATGCCTCCGCAATGCGCGGCATAGGTCGCGCTGTTTTCTTCCATTATAGCAAAGAAACAATATTCCGGGCATGTTGTAATAAATTCGACAAACGGCCATTTTGTTGACGCAGCTTGTTCAAGCAAAGTTCAAGTTTCAGCGGCGGCATTCGCGTTGTACCAGTCTATGCTACATGCTATAATGGGAAGGAATTACGACAATGGGAGGGTAGCGTGCTTTTGCGCCGCTGCGATCAGTATGGGATTCTTTGATAAGATTTTGGGCACCACGCCGGAAGCAAAGCTGAAAAAGCTAAGACCTGTCGTGGATCAGATTAATAAACTCGAACCCGCCATGCAGGCGCTCACCGATGCGCAGCTGCGCGCCAAGACCGTGGAGTTTAAGGAGCGCCTGAGTAAAGGTGAAACGCTGGATGGGTTGCTGCCCGAAGCGTTTGCCGCCGTACGTGAGGCGGCGGTCCGTACTGTCGGCATGCGGCATTTTGATGTGCAGCTCATCGGCGGTATCGTGCTGCATCAGGGCCGTATCTCCGAAATGAAAACGGGCGAAGGCAAGACGCTTGTTTCAACGCTCCCCGCTTATCTCAACGCCCTTACCGGCGAAGGGGTACACATTGTCACAGTCAACGATTATCTGGCAAAGCGCGACGCGCAGTGGATGGGGAAGATCCACCGCTTTTTGGGCTTGTCCGTAGGCGTCATCGTCCACGATATGGACAACGATGAGCGCCGCGCGGCCTATAGCTGCGATATCA
>JAEXTB010000195.1 GCA_023453725.1 Bacillota bacterium
CCCAGTCAGCGCAGCAGGCGCACTCTCCGTCATAAGCCGCATGACCAACGAACTGATGCAGGAAGTACAGGAAAAAAGCACGTACATCAAGGAAACGCTCGGTGCTGTAAAAGGCGTTCTTTCCATCAGCGGCGTGGGCCTGATGCTGGGAATTGAAACGGTACGGCCCGCCAAGAACATTTTGTTAGGCTGCCTGGACCGCGGAGTGATCGTACTGACCGCAAAGAATAAAATCCGGCTTTTGCCGCCGCTCAATATTCCAATGCCGCTGCTTATGGAAGCCATCGCCATATTGAAGGAGGAAATTGAACAATGAAGCATTTATGTAAACTTTCCGACCTGACCCCGCAGGAAATCACGGACATTTTAAACCTTGCCGACCAGTTAAAGTACGAAAGCAAGAACGGCATTGTCCATCACCACCTGGCGGGGAAGACGCTCGGCATGATATTCCAGAAATCCTCCACGCGCACGCGCGTTTCGTTTGAAGTTGGCATGTACCAGCTGGGCGGCAGCGCCCTGTTCCTTTCCGCAAACGATCTGCAGATCGGCCGCGGCGAACCCGTACAAGATACGGCAAGGGTGTTGTCCCGGTATTTAGACGGCATCATGATCCGCACCTACAAGCAGCAGGAAGTCGAGGACTTGGCGAAATACGGCTCCATCCCCGTCATCAACGGCCTCACGGACTATGCGCACCCCTGTCAGGTGCTGGCAGACCTGATGACGGTGCGCGAACACAAGGGCACGTTCAAGGGCCTGAAGCTTAGTTTCATCGGCGATGGCAACAACATGGCGAACTCCCTCATCGTCGGCGGTATCAAAATGGGCATGGAAGTGGCGATTGCCTGCCCGGAACACTATCAGCCGGATGCGGACATTATGACCTGGGCAAAAGCGAACGGGACATTTACCTGCACCACGGATATACTTTCCGCCGCGAAGGACGCCGACGTACTTTATACCGACGTCTGGGCCTCCATGGGTCAGGAAGGGGAAGCGGAGAAGCGCAAGGCGGCATTTGTTGGCTACCAAGTCAACGACGCGGTGATGGGCGCGGCAAAACCTGACGCCATTGTGCTCCACTGCCTACCGGCACACCGGGAAGAGGAAATCACAACCGCCGTATTTGAGGCCCACGCTGGTGAGATATTCGATGAGGCGGAAAACCGCCTGCATGCACAGAAAGCCGTGCTCGTCAAACTCCTTGGGAAAGCGGAGTAACGGCCATGAAAAGAGTAAAAGCGGAACGGGAAATACAATTCCCGCTCCGCTTTTCTTTACCCCTGAAAAATATTGCGGGCTTATCAAAATGATTTTTTAGATATTCAAAAGGAGGATGACATGCAAACTGCTTACCTTGTGCTATCCAACGGACAGGTGTTTGAAGGAAAGCGCTTTGGCGCACCAGGCTCCCCCACCGGGGAGCTGGTGTTTACCACCGGCATGTGCGGCTATGTGGAAACGCTCAGCGACCCGAGCTATTATGGCCAGATCGTGCTGCAGACATTTCCTTTGATCGGCAACTACGGCATCATCAAAGCGGATATGGAAAGCCGCAAAAGCTATGTCACCGCCTATATCGTGCGGGAAGTCTGCGAAGAGCCGTCTAACTTCCGGGCGGGCGGCACGCTGGATGCTTTTTTGAAGGAACAGAACGTCCCCGGCCTATATGATGTGGACACCCGGGAGATCACAAAAATCATACGCGAAACCGGCGTGATGAACGCCCGGATTGTAGACGAAGTCATGGAAGCAAGCTCTCACGGCCTTTCGGACTTCGTGATTGAAAACGCCGTCGCCTCCGTAAGCGAGACCTTCCTCCGCCTCTACCCTGCCATTGGAGAAAAGCGCCGCCGCGTAGCGCTTTTAGATTGCGGGGCTAAGCGCAACATCGTGCGGGAGCTGTGTAAGCGCGGTTGTGAGGTGCTGCTGCTTCCCTACGATACCACGGCGGAAACGCTGCTTTCTTATAAGCCCGACGGCGTGATGTTAAGTAACGGCCCCGGCGACCCTGTGGAAAACGTGGGCGTCATACGTGAAATCAAAAAGCTGCTAAATCGCGTGCCGATATTCGGCATCTGCCTGGGGCACCAGCTGCTTGCGCTGGCAAGCGGAGGGCAAACCATAAAGCTCAAGTACGGCCACCGCGGCGCGAACCAGCCCGTGCGGGATGTTGAAACAGGCCGCGTCTATATCACCAGCCAGAACCACGGCTACGCCGTGGTCAGCGATAGCCTTGCGCACTGCGGCGCAAAACTCAGGCTGCACAACGCAAACGACATGACCTGCGAGGGTGTAGATTACCCGGATATCGGTGCGTTTTCCGTACAGTTCCACCCGGAAGCCTGCGCAGGTCCGCAGGACACTGCCATTCTGTTTGACCGCTTTATCGACTTGATGGGAGGGAACGTATGCCTTTAAACCGGAATATTAAAAAAGTACTGATGATCGGCTCCGGGCCGATCGTGATCGGCCAGGCGGCCGAATTCGATTATGCGGGCGCACAGGCGTGCAGCGTACTTAAGGACGCGGGTGTCAACGTGGTGCTGATTAACTCCAACCCCGCCACCATCATGACGGACAAGACCCTGGCGGATGAAATCTATCTGGAGCCGCTTACCGTCACGACCGTGAAGCGCATTATTGAAAAGGAACGGTCAGATAGCCTTTTAGCCTCTTTGGGCGGACAGACAGGGCTCACGCTTGCCATGCAGCTCCACAAGGAAGGGTATTTAGCCCGCATGGGTGTGCAGCTGCTTGGCACCAACGCGGAGGCGATTGACAAAGCGGAAGACCGGCAGCTGTTTAAGGATACGATGCAATCTATCGGCCAGCCCGTCATTCCCTCCGAAATCGCAAACGATGTAGAGACCGCAGTAAATATTGCCGCTCGCATCGGATACCCCGTTATCATCCGCCCGGCGTTCACGCTGGGTGGCGCGGGCGGCGGTGTCGCTTACGCGGAGGAAGAATTAAGAACCATCGCCGCAAACGGCCTGCTGCTCTCCCCCATCACGCAAATATTGGTGGAAAAGTACATCTACGGCTGGAAGGAGATCGAGTTTGAGATCATGCGAGACGGCAACGACAACTGCATCGCTGTCTGCTCCATGGAGAATTTCGATCCGGTGGGCGTTCACACGGGGGACAGCATCGTCATCGCCCCCGCCGTCACGCTTTCGGATAAGGAATTCCAACTACTTCGGAGTGCGTCGCTTTCTATTATCCGCGCGCTAAAAATAGAGGGCGGCTGCAACTGCCAGTTTGCCCTGAACCCGGATAGCTTTGAATACGCGGTGATCGAGGTCAACCCGCGCGTGTCGCGCTCCTCGGCCTTGGCGAGCAAGGCGACCGGCTACCCCATTGCAAAAGTGGCAACGAAGATCGCCTTAGGCTATACGCTCGATGAAATCCTAAATGACATCACGGGTAAGACCTGCGCCTGCTTTGAGCCGACGCTCGATTATGTGGTGTTAAAGGTTCCGAAGTGGCCGTTTGACAAGTTTGTACACGCCAGCCGCCGCTTAGGCACCCAGATGAAGGCAACGGGCGAGGTCATGGCGATTGCCCCCTCCTTCGAAATGGCGATCATGAAGGCCGTCCGGGGCGCGGAAATTTCGTTGGATACGCTCAACCTCCCGAGCTTAGCGGGGACGGATGTCCGGGCGCGATTAAAGATTGCAGACGACCAACGCCTGTTCACCGTGTTCGCCGCGCTAAAACAGGGAATCGCGGTGGATGAGATATTTGAGGTTACAAAGATAGACCGCTGGTTTTTATACAAGCTCAAACGGCTTGCGGATTTTGAGCTTGCCGCAGCAAGCACTCCGCTGGACACGCAAACGTATCTTGCCGCCAAACGGCTTGGGTACACGGACAAAGCACTGCTACGCCTCACAGGCCAGCCGCTACCCCAGCATCGCAACGCGGTCTACAAGATGGTGGATACCTGCGGCGCAGAGTTTGACGCACAGACGCCCTACTTTTACTCCACCTATGACGATACGTGCGAATCCCGCGCGATCCCGCGCGGGGAGAAACCGCGCATCATCGTGCTCGGCTCCGGTCCTATCCGCATCGGCCAGGGGATCGAGTTCGATTATTCCTCCGTCCACTGCGTGCGCACGCTGCGCACTTTGGGCTATGAAGTCACGCTCATCAACAACAACCCGGAAACCGTCTCCACGGATTTTTCCACCGCCGACCGGCTCTATTTTGAGCCGCTCACGGAAGAGGATGTTCTTCATGTCATCGAAGTGGAGCAGCCTATCGGCGTGGTCGTGGCGTTTGGCGGGCAGACGGCCATCAAATTGACGCGCTTTCTTTCCGAGCGCAACATCCCAATCTTAGGCACGAGCGCAGAGAGCATCAATACCGCGGAGGACCGCGAACGCTTTGACGCGCTTCTGGAACGCTTCCACTTTAAGCGCCCGGCGGGCATCGGCGTTAAGACCATGGAAGAGGCGCTTGCTGCTGCGGAGCAGCTTCAATACCCCGTTCTGGTGCGTCCTTCCTACGTCATCGGCGGGCAGAACATGACCATTGCCTACGCGGAAGAGGATGTGCGGGCGTACATGTCCCTGATTTTAGCACAGGGCATCGATAACCCCGTACTGGTCGATAAATACATGATGGGCACGGAACTGGAAGTGGACGTCATTTCCGATGGATGGGATGTGCTCATCCCCGGCATTATGCAGCACATTGAGCGCGCGGGCGTGCACTCCGGCGACTCCATCGCGGTTTATCCGCCCTACAACGTCAGCGACACGATGCTTGCAACTATTATCGACTGTTCGGAAAAGCTTGCGCTCGCCTTGGGCACCAAAGGGCTTGTCAACATCCAGTACCTCATTTACCACAACGAGCTGTATGTCATAGAGCTCAACCCCCGCGCCTCCCGCACCATTCCCTACATCAGCAAGGTGACGGGCGTACCCATGGTGGAGCTTGCGACCAAGGTGATGGTGGACTGCCGCTTAAAAGACCTGGGCTACGGCACGGGGCTCTATAAAACCCCACCGTATGTGGCCGTAAAGGTGCCGGTGTTCTCCTTTGAAAAGCTAAGCGACGTGAACGCGGCCTTGGGACCGGAAATGAAATCCACCGGCGAGGTATTGGGCGTGGGCAAGACGTTGGAGGAGGCGCTTTATAAGGGGCTGCTTTCTGCGGGCCTCCATATCCCCTCTTCCGCCTATGAGCGGCGGGGCGGCGTGTTTATCAGCGTCAACAAGCAGGATCGGTTTGAGATATTGCCGCTTGCAAAATCCCTCAACGACCTTTCCATGCAGCTTTACGCCACGCCCGGCACGGCGCGGGATATCGAGCGCTTGGGCATCGATGTGGAGCGCGTCAACCCGCTTTGCGTGGACGACGGCATACTGGATTTACTCGAAAGCGGGAAACTCAGCTACATCGTATTCACCGGCAACGGTGAAAAAGCGGAGGTGCAGGATTATATCCGTCTGCACCGGCGCGCGCTGCAGCTTGGGGTAGCGGTTTTAACCTCACTGGATACCGCAAACGCGCTCGCCTCGATTATTGCAAGCCGCTTCAATGAACGCAATACCGAGCTTGTGGACATCAACCACATGCGCGCTTCCCGCCAGAAACTGCACTTTTACAAGATGCAGGGCACGGGAAACGACTGCATTGTGCTCGATAACCGGGCCGGTACCCTCACTTGCCCGGAATCGCTCGCAATACGGCATTCTGACCGGCATTTCGGCATCGGTGGAGAAGGATTGGTGTTGATCGAAAATTCGGCTGTGGCGGACGCGAAGATCCGCATGTTCAACCAGGACGGCAGCGAGGGCCAAATGGCGGGCAACTCTATCCGCTGCGTAGGAAAGTTACTGTACGATCAGGGGATTATCAAAAAAGAACGCCTGTCCATTGAGACGCCAAGCGGCATACGGCAGTTGCGGCTGTACCTCTTTGATGGCAAGGTGCGCTCTGTTGAGGTGAACATGGGCAAAGCCTCCCTTGACCCCGCCGCCCTCCCCGCTCACTTTCCCGGAAACCGTGTCATCAACATGCCGTTTTTTGCGGCGGGAAAGACATGGAACATCACGTTGGTGAGCGTAGGCAACCCGCACTGCGTGGTGTTCTGCGAACGGGTGGATGCCATCGATATCGGCCGTGTCGGCCCGCAGTTCGAGCATGCGTCCCCGTTCCCGGAGCGCATCAACACGGAATTTGTGCGGGTAGTGAACCGCCGCACGCTCAAAATGCGCGTGTGGGAGCGCGGCAACGGTGAAACCTGGGCCTGCGGCACCGGCGCTTGCGCCGCCGTTGTGGCGGCAGTGGAAAACGGGCACTGCGACAAGGATGCGGATATTACCGTAAAGCTATTCGGCGGTGATCTCGTGGTGAGGTATACCGAGGATACCGTATACCTCACCGGCAACGCAAGCCTTGTTTATGAAGGGGATGTGGAGTACTAACCTTCCATTCAGCGAGCGCTTCAGAAGGAAAGCGCTCGCTATTTAAAATACATACGCCTGTATTTATGGTACAATAACAGGCGTACATTTGCCATTTAAGACACTCTTCACCGGGGTGAAATGGTTGGACTGGAGGCACTCTGTGGAACTTTCCCTCACTACCTACCTGATTGTCTGCCCGCTGGTATTCTTAGCGGGCTTTGTCGATTCGATCGCAGGCGGCGGCGGGCTGATTTCGCTTCCCGCCTACCTTCTTGCCGGGCTGCCCGCGCACGAAACACTCGGCACAAACAAAACCGCAATGAGCATCGGCACGTTTACTGCCACCGTCAAATACTTTAAGGCCGGGCAGATCGACTGGCGCGTCGGCCTCTTTTCCGCTGCGGCCTCCTTTCTTGGTGCCATCGGCGGAAGCACATTGAGCCTGACGATCCCCGACAAGACTCTAAGAATTATAATGCTCGCCGTCATCCCGGCAGTAGCGGTGTTCCTGCTCATCAAGCGCAACTTTGGAACAGCGCCCGCTGTAGACCTGCAGCTAAGCCCCCGCCGGGTCGCGCTGACCTCTTTGTTGATCGGCCTTGTGGTCGGCTGCTATGACGGGCTAATCGGCCCGGGGACCGGAACGTTTTTGATCCTCGCGTTCACCGGGTTTCTGGGCTTTGATCTACTGAAATCCTCCGCCTGCGCGAAGGTGGCAAACCTTATGTCCAACATCGCATCGATGATCGTATTCAGCATGAGCGGGAAAGTCTTGTTTCAATTGGCCATTCCCGCTGCGGTATTTGCTTCCGCAGGCAACTATCTGGGTGCAAAGCTCGCCCTCAAAGGCGGCGCGAAATATGTCCGCTACACGGTGTTCATCGTCATAGGCCTGCTGTTTATCAAAATGGCTGTGGAACTCTTCTGAGACCTTTTAAAAAGAGCGCCCCAAACGGGGCGCTCTTTGCTTTTTATGTTCTTTTCATTATTCGTTGATGATGTATGGGATTGTGACCACTGCCAAATTGCGGCGCTTGAACAAAGAACTCTTTAGCAACCGTGCCGTTTGGTTGTGCAGCGGATTGTTCCACCACTTGGGAATGATGAACTGCGGCAGCACGACTGTAAGCATTTCATGCTTATTGAGTGCCGCATGCTTCTTATCCACATACGAGAGCAACACCTCGTTGACATTACGGTAGGGCGCTTCCTCAACGACTATCGGTATATTAAGGCCCAGCTGCTCATATTGCTTTAGAAGCTTGTCCGTGGCCTCTTTGACGGTGCTTACGTGATAGATCTCAATTTCCCCATTGAGCGTAAGCGCGTAGTTGAGCGCCTTGATAAAGGACTTGTTGATAGACGCCACCGGCAGCAGGACATGGTTCTTGGGCGGCTCTTCAAACACCAGCCCCGAAGAATCCCCCTGGATCATCAGGTTTTCACGCACATGGTCGTAATGGCGGCGGATGCGCAGCATCAGAAGTACCAATGCGGGAATGCAGATGATGACCATCCATGCGCCGTGGGTAAATTTGCCCACGGCTATGATGATACAGGTGGCCGCCGTAATGAGGGTGCCAAAGCCGTTGATAAACGCCTTATGCCTCCAACCGCCTTCCTTGCGGGTGACCCAGCGCTTGTACATGCCCATTTGCGAAAGCGTAAAGGAAAGGAACACGCCTACCGCGTATAATGGTATCAACTGGTGCGTATCCGCGTGAAAGAATACAACCAGCAGGCTTGCAATGATAAACAGCAGCATGATGCCGTTAGAGAAACTCAGCCGCGCGCCGCGGTGCCGGAACTGCCGGGCCATAAACCCATCCCGCGCAAGCAGGGATAATAGAAGGGGCAAATCGGCAAATGCCGTATTGGCGGCCATAATGAGAATGATGGCAGTCGTGGCCTGCACCACATAGAACATCGCGGAATTTAGACCGAACACTTGCCCTGCAATCTGTGCGACCACCGTCATGCCTTCCCGGGGGGCGACCTTGTAAACAGCCGCCAGCGCGCATACCCCGCCAAATATGACAAGCACGATGAGCGCAAGGAGTGTGAGAACCCTTTTTGCGTTTTTCTGCGCGGGCTCTCTAAAATTCGGTATGCCGTTGCTAACAGCCTCGACACCGGTCAAAGCTGTACAACCGGAAGAAAACGCCTTAAGAAATAAGAATAGCGTTAACTCCTGCGCGGGCTGCGACAAGGGCACGGTAGGCTCGGGAATGATACCAAGTACGATTACCTTAAAGAGTCCCACGAAAATCATGGTGAGTATGGTGCCGATAAAGAGATACGTCGGAACACCAAACAACACCGAGGACTCCCGGATACCCCTAAGGTTACCAAGCGTAAGGAATAAAATGATGATAAGCGCAAGCCCGACTTTGTGGGGAAGCAATTGTGGGAATGCGGATGTGATGGCCGCGACGCCGGAACTTGCACTAACCGCAACCGTCAGCACATAATCAATGGACAGCGAAGCCGCAGCAATCAGGCCCGGGATGCGTCCAAGATTATCGCTTGCCACGCTGTACGAACCGCCGCCGTTGGGATAATTGTCTATCGTCTGGCGGTAAGAGAACACCAGAATGAACAACAGCGTAATAATGGCGATAGCGGTGCCCAATAGCGGCTGATATGCCGCAATACCCAAAAGCGGGATAAGTACCATTAAAATCTCTTCGCACGCATACGAGACGGAAGAGATTGCATCGCTTGAGAGTATAGGTAGCCCCCATAAAGTGTTAAACTTTTCAGATGTTTCCTCAGCGCTTTTGAGGGAATGCCCTAATAAAATCTCTTTCAGCTTATGAAACATGGGTTAACTTGCTCTCTTCCTTATAATTGCTCCCAGTAGCCATGGCTCTGCTCCTTTTATTTGATGTTTCAAATTCTTTTATGCAATAGACTGAAAAAAGCGCGTATGCATGCGCGTTTTTCAAAATTGCAATCCATTTCGATTGTCTCTAACGCCTTTAATCCGCTTTCTTTTGCGTTCGCTTTTCTGGACGCAGAAAACAGGCGCATACGGCTATGTGCGTAACATAGATGGTATCACAGACATTGCCAATAAGCTACCACGCCAGCATCGAGCAATCGTGCAAAAAAGCGCCAAATTTCACAATGTCCGGTTCTGCGCAACGCTGCATGATTGCCGCTTGATTTTGCATGCGCAATCTCCTGTTTTCTAGCGCTTTGGTTTCCTTTTCGTCCGCAATATGGCACCACGCCCGACCACATGATGGAATTGTATAAAGTTAATGGAAGTTAATGCGATACCCCCGCGATTTTGGTTGAAATTTGTTGTGATTTTTTAAGCCATTACTTGCCCTATCTTGTGCACGATATGTTATACTTGAGTAAAGGTTAAATCAAGCCCTTTACATTCCGGCCCGTTTTCACCAACAGGTACAACCATATGGCCGGAACAAGGACAAGCTCCAACTACATCGACGTAGTGGATGCTGTTGGGCAGCGCGGGACGAGCTTTGGCGTATTTGCATCGGCGTTTTCCGCAAAAACCTCACGTTCTTAACTAGAAAGGTGTATAAAACCTCATGCAAACCGGCCTTGTACTCGTCATTCTGCTTGTCTGCGCATCCATCTTTGTCAACGGATGGACGGATGCCCCTAACGCATTGACCACCGTCGTCTCCACCAGGGTACTGACACCGCGAAAGGCCGTCTTGCTCGCGGCAGTCTTTAACCTTTTGGGCGTTCTCCTCATGGGTACGGCCGTTGCCAAGACCATTTCCAATATTATAGAGCTTACACCCGGAAAGGAAGGGCTTATTACACTGGCGGCCGCGCAGCTTTCCATTGTCATCTGGGCGGTAGGCGCATGGATATTTGGCATCCCCACCAGTGAAAGCCACGCACTGATCGCCGGGCTAACTGGCGCAGCGCTTG